>JALTNS010000490.1 GCA_027000565.1 Rhizobiaceae bacterium
TTTGTAAATTCAACGCCCGAGGGCGCGGAGCGAAACATCGGGTGACATGTATCCTGCGCACCCTCCTCTGCTACCGATGTTGAAACTGACATGGGTTTTGCCTTTCTGGTCTACAAATCCAGCGCTTTGCTGTGCTCTGTATGCGGATTGAAGTTTCCGGCTTCAAATCTGCCTTGTTATCCACCAGTTGCGCGATTTAATATACAAAAAAGGCCGCACAATTAGGCGGCCTTTCTCCAAATTGTATTGAAACCAAAATTAACGGGAATAATACTCAACCACCAGATTGGGTTCCATCATCACGGGATAAGGCACATCGGCAAAAGCCGGTACGGATACCAGTGAAGCGGTCATTTTTGAATGATCAACACTGATATATTCCGGCACATCACGCTCAGCCAGTTGGATGGCTTCCAGAACGAATGCAAGCTGGCGAGACTTTTCACGCACTTCAATCACATCACCGGGCTTGCAACGATAGCTTGGAATATTAACCCGCTGGCCGTTGACCTTGATGTGGCCATGATTGATGAATTGACGCGCGGCAAATACGGTCGCGACGAATTTCGCACGATAAACAATCGCGTCCAACCGACGCTCAAGCAATCCAATCAGATTTTCTGAAGTATCACCCTTGATGCGACCGGCTTCAGCATAAATCTTGCGGAACTGTTTTTCGGAGATATTGCCGTAGTAGCCTTTCAATTTTTGCTTGGCACGCAACTGAATGCCGAAGTCTGAAAGCTTGCTTTTGCGGCGCTGACCGTGTTGGCCCGGACCGTATTCGCGGCGATTTACCGGGCTCTTCGGGCGACCCCAGATGTTTTCACCCATACGGCGGTCAATTTTGTATTTTGTGCTGAGACGCTTGCTCATCGTAATTCCTCATAAAATCATGCCGACACCGACAATCGGCACCAGCCAGGGTTGGAATACGCCCTCCTCTGTTTTGCCCAATGGATGAGAAAACCGACAGAAATCGCGCGGCAAGGCGGTTGATTTCACGGGACATATAAAAAGCGGACTAACCAGCCCGCTTGTGATTGAGCTTCTAAGGCGAAACAGAACCCATGTCAAACAGGAAATGTAGCGACACAAATTCAGGTCTAAGATGCGTCGCTATTTTAGCCAGCCCCGTTTTTACCCTGATTATCAGTTGCCAGTTTATCCTGGGTTTTGGTTTCAAAATCTTCGGCATCGTGGCGTTCAAGCAACTGTTCTTCAGGTTTACCAAATGATCTGTTGACCATGCGTCCGCGTTTCACAGCAGGCCTTATATCAATATCGGCAATCCAGCGCTTCACATTTGTATAAATATGTGTATCGAGGAATTCGGCCGCGTCATACGCTTTGTTTTCAACCACAGCACCGTACCAGGGCCAGATTGCCATATCGGCAATTGAATATTCGTCGCCTGCCATAAACTGATTTTCTGCCAGATGACGGTCCAGTACATCAAGCTGACGTTTTACTTCCATGGCAAACCGGTTGATTGGATATTCGTATTTGACCGGCGCATATTTGTAAAAATGGCCAAATCCACCGCCAAGATATGGCGCGCTTCCCATTTGCCAGAACAACCATGATAAACACTCGGTGCGTTTGCGAAAATCGGTTGGTAAAAAGGCGCTAAATTTTTCGGCCAGATACAACAATATCGCACCGGATTCAAAAACCCGCATGGGTTCCGCCAAACTGCGGTCCATTAGCGCCGGAATTTTGGAATTTGGATTAACGTCAACAAATCCACTGCCAAACTGTTCGCCTTCTCCTATATTGATCAACCACGCATCATATTCGGCACCCTCATGGCCAAGCGCCAGAAGTTCTTCAAGCATGATCGTGACTTTCACACCATTGGGTGTTGCAAGCGAATAGAGCTGCAACGGGTGTTTCCCAATCGGCAATTCTTTTTCCTGAGTAGCACCGGCAATCGGGCGGTTTATATTCGCGAACGTTCCGCCATTATCCTTGTCCCACTTCCACACACGAGGTGGGATATATTCATCAATTTCTGCCATAAAGCCTATTCCATTTACTGAAACCTGATCTCGAAGTAGTTCACAGTTCGACGGGACAGGCAAGCAAATTCACAATCGACAGACAAAGTTTTCACCACTAGTGATTCTGCTCCCGAACGGGCATCAAACTACCTGCAGGTGAAAGGAAAACGCCAAATCAACATTTGAGCCCAAATCCTGCAAGCAACCGCCGCATGGGCGCAGCCGGTGTACCGCTGGTAAATATCGCAATATCTTCAATAGTTTCCTCAGTTATTTCCTGTGCGTCACCGGCAAGATACATTGCGCGACGGGCAATCGCTTCAGCCGGATCAAGCCAGTCTACGGGCCAGGGTGCCAGGCGGCGAAAAACATTGACCAAAAACGGGTAGTGGGTACAGGCCAGCACCACCACATCGGTTCGCGCACCATATTGATCGAGAAAACAGGGGGCGATTTCCTCGCGAATTATCGCCTCATCCACTGGCTGCCGCAGCATATAGGCCTCGGCCATTGCGGCCAGCCGGGTGGCCCCGATCAGCCGCACATTTACTTTGGTGGCAAATTCGCCAATCAGATTTCGGGTATAATCCCGTTTGACCGTACCGGGCGTTGCCAGCACCGAAATTTGCCCCGTAAAAGTGCGCCCGGCGGCCGGTTTTATAGCCGGCACTGTGCCAACAAAGGGTATCTCATGGCGGCTTCGCAGCACCGGCAAAATCAGTGTCGATGCGGTATTGCAGGCTATCACCACCAGATCGGGCTTATGGCGTTCAATCAGATCGGCCAGCAAATTGTCCATGCGGGCAATCAACGCGGCCTCTCCCCAGTCGCCATAGGGAAATGCTGCATCATCAACCGCATAGATGATACGGCGCTCGGGCATCAATACCCGCAATTCGCGCAGGACACTCAAACCGCCAATACCTGAATCAAAAACCAGAATGCTCATCAAACTGACTTAGCACGCAAATCTACCATTACAGAAACCCAGCCTATTTTTTTCGGGCGCGCGATTTGCGCCCCTCAAGTGCCGCGACCATGCCACGCAATGCATGAATTTCCTGCTTGGACAATTGCGCTTTGTGAAAAATATTGCGCAGATTTTCCACCATCGTTGCGCGCTTGTGTTCGGGATAAAAATAGCGCTCCTTGTCAAGCGCCGTTTCCAGATGTTCATAAAGGCCAAACAGATCCTGTTTGCTGGCCGGAATGCTTTCCGGCACACCGAATGGCAAAGGCCGACCTTCACCCTGTAGCCATTCATAACTCATCAGCAATACCGCCTGCGCTATATTGAGCGATGCAAAAGCAGGATTTACCGGAAATGTCACAATTTCATCAGCAAGAGCGATTTCTTCATTAGACAGCCCTGCCCGCTCACGGCCAAACAATATGCCGGTTTTTTCGCCCCGCTTATGGCGTTTTCGCAGTGTCGCCACAGCTTCATGGGGCCCGCGCACCGGCTTCAACATATCGCGGTTTCGAGCGCTGGTGGCGTAAACGAATGTTAAATCAGCCAATGCTTCTTCAAGATCGTCAAATACCCGCGTACCATCCACCACATGGTCAGCTCCGGCGGCGGCTGCTCTCGCGGTATCACTTGGCCAGCCATCACGCGGGTTGACAAGCCGCAATTCAGCCAAGCCAAAATTGGCCATGGCGCGAATGGCTGTTCCGATGTTTTCACCAAGTTGCGGATTGACCAGCACAATTACCGGGCCATCGGATAGTGTTTTTCTGCGGTAGTCAGTCCCGGACATGTGAATGAATCAACTTTGCTTGGTTTGTGGACAGGGTTCGCATCTGCCATACTGCCAGCTTGCACACAATACAATATCGGGGAATGGGGCTTGGAAGAATTGGCGGGTCGAATCCGCTGTATTCTCACGCATGATCCCAACATATCCAAACGCAAAATGTTTGGCGGAGTGTGTTTCATGTTAAACGGGTAATTGTTCTGCCGACTAACAAAGGCTGGCAACCTCATGGTGCGAATTGGAAACATTCTTGAAGCCGAAGCCCGACAAAACCCCATACCCGGGAAATGAACTTCACCGGCAGACCTATGAAGGGTTTCATTTATGTGGCCTAATTAGGTCTTGTTGAAGATAAAAGACATCCGGCAGTCGGGCACATTCGCCACCTGTTTTGCTGGTGCCCTGCAGGCTAAATAAACTCAATAAAAACTGGTGACTGATGGTCTGTTCATCAACCATAAATTCATCCACCAAATATCACATCCGCTACCTATCGCCTATTTGCCACGCCGTGCATGAATGCTATAGGGAGGCGAACCTCGCTACCCGTCCAAATTCATGAAAACGGTTGGTACACACCCAGGCACAAATACACTCAAAGGCAAACAGAATGAAAAAAATCAAGGTCGATAACCCGGTCGTTGAACTCGATGGGGATGAAATGACACGGATTATCTGGCAGTTTATCAAGGATAAGCTGATCCACCCCTATCTGGATATCGACCTTGAATATTATGATCTTGGCATTGAAGCGCGTGATGCGACCGATGACCAGATAACCATTGATGCAGCCAATGCGATCAAAAAGCACGGTGTTGGCGTCAAATGCGCCACGATTACGCCAGACGAAGCACGGGTCGAAGAATTTGGTCTGAAAAAGATGTGGCGATCACCCAATGGCACCATTCGTAACATTCTGGGTGGTGTGATTTTTCGCGAACCGATCATCATGCAAAACGTGCCGCGGCTGGTACCGGGGTGGACCAAACCGATAATTGTCGGGCGTCATGCATTTGGTGATCAGTATCGCGCCACAGATTTCAAGTTTCCCGGCAAGGGCAAGATCACCATGAAATTTGTTGGCGAAGATGGCACCGAGATTGATTATGATATTTTTGATGCTCCATCTTCCGGCGTTGCCATGGGCATGTATAATCTCGACAATTCAATTTACGATTTTGCCCGCGCCTCGCTTAATTATGGTCTGCAACGCAAGGTTCCGGTTTATCTCTCTACCAAGAACACCATTCTCAAAGCCTATGACGGACGCTTCAAGGATATCTTCGAAGAAGTTTATGAAGCTGAATTTAAGGATCAATTCGAAGAAGAAAAATTGTGGTATGAGCACCGATTAATCGACGACATGGTCGCCGCGTCACTAAAATGGTCGGGCGGGTATGTCTGGGCATGTAAAAACTACGACGGCGATGTGCAATCAGATATTGTGGCTCAAGGGTTTGGTTCTCTTGGTCTGATGACCTCAGTGCTGGCAACACCAGACGGTAAAACCGTTGAATCAGAAGCCGCGCACGGCACGGTTACCCGCCATTATCGTCAGCATCAACGTGGCGAAGAAACCTCCACCAATTCCATTGCTTCCATTTTTGCATGGACCCGCGGCCTCGCCCACCGAGCCAAGCTGGATGACAACGAGGCACTGGCCAATTTTGCCAATACGCTGGAAAAGGTCTGCATTGATACGGTCGAGTCCGGTCACATGACCAAAGATCTGGCGCTGCTTATCGGTCCTGACCAGAAATGGCTTTCAACAACCGGTTTCCTCGACATGGTCGATGAAAACCTGCAAAAAGCTGTCGGCTAAACAGGGATAATACTGAGGGCAATCAGAGTATTCTGATTGTCTGTTTTTTATGACCGGATTGCAGATTCAATCGCTTCAATTGCCGCAGCTGCCTTTTTGCCATCCGGACCTCCAGCCTGCGCCATGTCCGGTCGGCCACCACCACCCTTGCCGCCAATAGCAGCCGAGCCCGCGCGCACCAGATCAACGGCGCTGAATTTA
Source organism: Rhizobiaceae bacterium (assembly GCA_027000565.1). GTDB lineage: Bacteria > Pseudomonadota > Alphaproteobacteria > Rhizobiales > Rhizobiaceae > SZUA-100. The sequence continues at coordinate 5,784 of JALTNS010000490.1, forward strand.
TCGGTCAAATCGTTGGTGACTCCTACCACTATTCCAGCTTTGCCATCAGGGGTGTGAGCACAAATCACCACAATTCCCGAGCCTATCGAGTTTTTTCCGTCATCAACAAGCCCTTTTAGTTCTCTGGCTGAGATGTCTTCGACTACCCGTCCAAGAAAATTCACCTCACCACAAGATGAAGCAAGTTTTTTGGCTTCAATTTCGGCAGATGTGCCGCCGCCACCCAAGGCAAATTTTTTCTTTGTCTCGGCAAGTTCACGCTCAAGCCTTTTTCGTTCTTCGACCAGTGACGAAACCCTGTCCAAAGCCTGAGCCGGTGATACTTTAAGTTTTTCCGCAATGTCCTTGAGGTGATTTTGTTGTTGTTCAAGGTGTTTGCGGGCAGCATTTCCTGTCAACGCTTCAATACGCCGGACACCTGATGAAACCGCACTTTCCGAAACTACTGTTACCAGACCTATATCACCGGTCTGGCGCACATGGGTGCCACCACACAATTCCACCGAAAACGGCTTGCCGGCATTCTCGCCCGTGGTTTCCGTCCCCATAGAAACAACACGCACCTCATCACCATACTTTTCCCCGAACAATGCCATGGCTCCGGCTTCAATGGCATCATCCACAGCCATGATTCGAGTTTCCACCACTCCGTTTTGTAAAATCATGTCATTAGAGATTGTTTCGACCTTATCCAAATCATCTTGTGAAATCGGTTTTGGGTGAGAAAAATCAAACCGGAACCGCTCAGGTGAAACAAGCGAGCCCTTTTGTGCCACATGAGTGCCCAACACCTGACGCAAACTTTCATGAACCAGATGGGTTGCAGAATGATTGGAGCGAAGCCGGGTTCGACGCAAATGATCAACTTGCATTACCGCGGTATCGCCTTTGTTCAAATTACCCTTGTCGATCTTGACGAAATGGATGATCAAACCATCAGCCTTTTTCAGCGTGTTGGTTACTTGAGCTATTGTCGATCCAACCAGAATTATGCCGGTGTCGCCCTGTTGGCCACCCGACTCTCCATAAAATGGCGTTTGATTGGTGATAATGGCAACTTCATCCCCCGCAACAGCTGAATCAATCTCTGACCCATCCTTGACAACCGAAAGGACTATTGCCTCAGCATTTTCTGTATCATAGCCCAGAAATTCAGTGGAACCGTGGCTGTCTTTCAACTCGAACCAAATCTTGTCATCAGCTGCATCACCCGATCCGGACCAGGAAGCACGGGCCTCAGCTTTCTGACGCTCCATCGCCGCTTTAAACCCATCCGTATCAACTTCAATGCCGCGCTGTCGCAATGCATCCTGTGTCAGATCAAGCGGAAATCCGTAGGTATCGTACAGCTTAAAGGCAGTCTCGCCAGCAAGCACATCACCTTCACCCAATTTCGCGGCTTCGACACCAAGCAAATCAATGCCACGGGAAAGCGTCTTGCGAAATTTCATTTCCTCGAGCTTGAGAGTTTCTGCAATCAATGCTTCCGCTCGAACCAATTCAGGAAACGCCGCTCCCATTTGGGTGACTAAAGCAGGAACAAGTTTCCACAACAAAGGATCGCTTGCACCCAACAAACTGGCATGGCGCATGGCGCGACGCATAATGCGCCGTAATACATAGCCCCGACCTTCATTCGAAGGCAGAACCCCGTCAGCAATTAAAAAACTGGTGGCACGTAAATGATCTGCAATAACCCGGTGACTGGCCCTATGCGTTCCGGTAGCTGCTACACCAGTTGCATCTTCACTGGCACGAATAAGTGCTTTGAACAGATCAATCTCATAATTATCATGCTGACCTTGTAATACGGCAGCAATACGTTCCAGACCCATGCCGGTATCAATCGACGGTTTGGGTAAATCCACCCGTTCGTCTGGAGACAGTTGCTCATACTGCATGAACACAAGATTCCAGATTTCAATAAACCGGTCACCATCTTCATCAGGAGAACCCGGTGGTCCGCCGGCAATACCTTCGCCATGATCAAAAAATATTTCAGAACAGGGACCACATGGCCCGGTTTCACCCATAGCCCAGAAATTATCATGGGTGGCAATGCGAATTATCTTGTCATCGGATAAGCCGGCAATTTTTTTCCATAAATCAAACGCCTGATCATCGGTATGATATACAGTAACCAGCAATTTATCACGTGGAAGTTCAAACTCCCTGGTGAGCAGGTTCCATGCCAGTTCAATTGCGCGTTCCTTGAAATAATCACCAAATGAAAAATTACCGAGCATTTCAAAAAATGTGTGATGGCGGGCTGTATATCCGACATTATCGAGATCATTATGTTTGCCACCAGCGCGCACACATTTTTGAGAAGTAACCGCCCGACTATAATCACGCTTTTCCAAACCGGTGAAAACATTTTTAAACTGCACCATGCCAGCGTTAACAAACATAAGTGTCGGATCATTGCGCGGCACAAGCGGCGATGAACTGACCACTTCATGTCCGTTTTTTTCGAAATAGCCGAGAAATGCCGACCTTATTTCGTTAACTCCACTCATTTTACGACCCGATATATTATTGTTGAAAGCAACTTCATTTGCTGGTCTTGTACCGTTGAGGCGGTAAGCTGTCCAGCACTACAATTAGAACCAAATCCGAGTTAATAAATTAAATGCCAAATACGAAAAAACCGCAGTGTGGGGGCTGCGGTTTTAGCGAATTTATTACGACAATAAAATTTCTGATTTCTCAGGAAGCTGTTCCCAATCCCGTGGATGTCCCGAGATCCGGGTCCGTGCCTTCTTCATCTTGATCAGGCGGACCATCCAGCAATTTATCACCAATCAGTCCGGCATTTTGCCGGATTGCCCGTTCAATTTCATCGGCAACATCAGGATTTTCCTTGAGGAAGGTTTTTGCATTTTCACGTCCCTGCCCCAAACGCTGGCTGTCATAGGAATACCAGGAACCTGATTTTTCAACGATACCGGCTGTGACGCCCAGATCAATCAATTCTCCTGTACGCGAAACGCCTTCTCCATACATGATATCAAATTCGACCTGTTTGAAAGGCGGTGCAAGTTTATTCTTCACGACCTTGATACGGGTCTGGTTGCCTGTCACTTCATCGCGGTCCTTGACCGCGCCGATGCGACGAATATCAAGGCGCACGGATGAATAAAACTTCAGGGCATTACCACCGGTAGTGGTTTCAGGTGACCCGAACATAACACCGATCTTCATTCTGATCTGATTGATGAATATCACCATGGTGTTTGACCGCGAAATCGAGGCTGTGAGTTTGCGCAGGGCCTGACTCATTAACCGCGCCTGCAACCCGGGGAGCGAATCACCCATATCCCCTTCAATTTCAGCTCGTGGTGTGAGGGCGGCAACCGAATCGATCACCAGAATATCGCAAGCCCCGGAACGCACCAGGGTATCGGTAATTTCAAGCCCCTGCTCGCCGGTATCCGGTTGAGAAATCAACAGGTTTTCAAGATCGACACCAAGCTTGCGCGCATA
>JALTNS010000491.1 GCA_027000565.1 Rhizobiaceae bacterium
TTGCAGCGCCCCCTGCCAGTCAATATCAAACAGCATGTCGCGGCCATCCGACATGGCAATTTCAACCGGATCGCGCGGTGTGCCGTAAAAATTGCCATGTACTTCTGCCCATTCAAGCAGCCCATCGGCGGCGCGCAGTCCGGCAAATTCCCGCTCGCTGATAAACCGGTAATCCTGCCCGTCAACCTCATTGCCACGGCGTTTGCGGGTGGTGACAGAAACCGACATTTCCAGTTCCGGTTCATCGCGCAGCAAATTCCGGCAAATGGTCGACTTGCCCGCCCCGGAAGGAGAAGAAAGCACAAACATCAGTCCGCGGCGTTCAATCGTCATGGAAAACTTCCTATTCGAGATTCAATATCTGCTCACGAAACTGGTCTATTACCACTTTTAATTCAAGCCCGATCGCGGTCAGTTCACGGGCATTGGATTTCGAACAGAGAGTATTGGATTCACGGTTGAATTCCTGTGCCAGAAATTCCAGCTTTCGCCCCACCGGCGGTTCACTGGCCAAAAGCTCACGCGCCGCCTCCACATGGGCATAAAGCCGGTCCAGTTCTTCGCGGATATCAGCCTTTGTGGCCAGAAGTGCCACTTCCTGCAGCAACCGGTCGCGGTCAAAAGTGTTGGATGCCTCCAACAACAGCGCCACCTGATCTGACAACCGGGCCCGGATCGATTCAGCACTGCGGGCAGGATTTTCCTCCGCCTGTGTGGTCAGCTTTTCAATTTGGTCAAGATTCTGATTAAGAATTTTGCCAAGGGCGGCTCCTTCGCCCCCGCGACTTTTGCGCAGGGCTGAAACGGCTTCGTCCAGCCCCTGCATGACCTCGCGGACAAGCTCATCGCCAATTTCACCGGAGCTGGAAGGTTCCACAGTTTCAAGAACCCCGCGCAGGGACAATATACCTTCAACGGTCGGTTTCGGCGCATCGAGCCGGGCGGCAAGTTTTTCTGCAGCCGCCAGCACTGCTTCAAGCGCAGCCTCATTAACCGTTGGAACAGCCACCGCATTATCACGGTCAACAGTGAGGGTGACTTGCAGGTTTCCGCGTTTTATCCGGCCCGCGATGCACTTGCGCACGTCTTGCTCGATCGCTTCGAATCCCGAAGGCAGGCGCAGGCGAATATCCAGCCCCTTGCCATTAACCGCGCGAATTTGCCATTGCCAGCCTGCATCACCTGAACGTCCTTCAGCGCTGGCATAACCGGTCATGCTTTGTAACTTTTGATCGGGGTCAGAGCCCATTGATCTCCCTCCCCCTGAACTGCTCCAGCCTAGTCGCTGGCCTCGGAATTATTGTTACCGGCCTTTTTTGCCCTGGCTTCCGCCGCACGCTGTTTTTCTATCTTCCGCCATTTGACCACATTGGCCTCATGTTCTTTCAGGGTTTTTGCAAAAACATGACCACCGGTGCCATCAGCAACAAAAAACAGATAATCGGATTTATCCGGTTTGGCCACGGCTTCCATTGCAGCGCGCCCGGGATTGGCAATCGGCCCCGGTGGCAGGGCCGGAATGGTGTAAGTATTGTAGGGCGTCGGCTTGGCGATATCCGAGCGGTATATCGGCCGGTCTTTGGGTTTACCCTGCCCGCCAAAAATACCGTAAATAATTGTCGGGTCAGATTGCAGCCGCATGCCCTTGTTAAGCCGGTTGATGAATACCGAGGCGACAAGAGGTCGCTCACTGCCAATACCGGTTTCCTTTTCGACAATCGAGGCCAGTGTTACCAGTTCCTGCGGGGTGGAAATCGGCAAATCAGGATCGCGACCGGCCCATATCTCAGCCAGTGCTTTGGCTTGTGCCTGACGCATTTTTTCCACGATCTTCGCCCGGGTCTCACCGCGCTGAAAGCTGTAGGTTTCAGGCAACAAAACCCCTTCGGCCGGGGTTTCCGGCATGTCACCGGTCAGAATTTCATTGCTTGCCAACCGCCGCATGATCTCGATTGTCGTCAACCCTTCGGGTGCCGTGAATGCGTGTAAAATAGCCTTGCCGCTGGTTAAAATTTTCACAACCTCACGCATGCTGGTGCCGGGCTTGAATGCATATTCACCGGCTTTCAACTGGCGATGGGATTTTTGAACCCTGACACCCATTTTGAACAGAAAGGGATTGTCGACGACACCGCCGGTTTCCAGCGCATCGGCAATCTGGTCAAGACCCGATCCTTTTTTGATAAATACAGTGGTTTCTTCTTTCAACGGTCCAGGGGCGTTAAATGCCTGATTGCCAAGGTAAACCGCGATACCGGCACCGATGACGGCCAGCACGGCACCGGAAAACAGCAGATTAAAAATAAATACAAGTTTACCG
>JALTNS010000492.1 GCA_027000565.1 Rhizobiaceae bacterium
TGGTGTCATCGTATTCCGCCTCAAATCTGGAAGTTGCGAATTTGGCTAAATCACCTTGGGCGGCAAAATGCAATGTGCCAGCGCTTTAGTAGGACCGGAAGTATGGTGGTGAACCGGGATGCGGCGAATAACCCGGACGGCCATAGGGAACGGGAGATGGTGTGTATGGCGGAACCTGCGGCGGTGTGTTTTGCCAGATATTTTGCCTCGGTATGGCTTGATCAAATGGCGGACCAGCCTGCGGTTCCTCTTCTTTGATGCGGCCTTTCCCAACAAGCAGCCCCTTGGCAAGTGCTATAAATAATCCAAGCATCGCGCCGGCAACAAGACCAATACCGGCGATGACCTTACGGTTGGGACTGGTCTTCTTTGCCGGTGGCATGGCAACCGAAATTACCCGTGCATTGGTGGTGTTGAGTCCTTCCTGCTCGCTGGTCTCGCGGGAACGCAGCAAATAATTCTCATAAACCCGGCGATTGGCATCAAGCTCGCGTTCAAGCTCGCGCAGTGCAATCAACGAACTGCCAGTGCCTGCTGCTGCTGCCTTCAGGGTATTAAATTGTTGCGTCAAACCTTGCAGGCGTTTATTTGCCCGCTCATAGTCTTTGACCGAACCGGCAATCGAGCGCCTGATTTCGCGAGACATCTGGATTTTGGCACTTTCAAGTTCGGCGGTTGCGGCAATGCGTTCAGGATGTTTGGGGCCCAGTTTGGTTGCCAACCGGTCTGCAGTCGACTTTAGGGCAGCATACCGCACACGCAATTGCGACAATGTGCCGGTATTAAGGCTGGCTGGAAGCGCGCCAGAAATCACATCGGACAAATCAACTTCGCGCAATTGCTCCATTCTGGATTTGGCGTTGATCAGTTCAACTTTTGCTGAAGCGAGTTGTTCGTTTAACCGGGAAATCTGCACTTCGTCGATAAGTTTACCTTCGCTGCTTATCAATCCGTTCTCGGCCTTGTAGTCGGCAACCCTTTGTTCCGAGCGTCTAACTCTTTCACGCAAGGTTTCCAGCTTTTCAGACAGACCTTCACTGGCATTTTTTGCAACCTTTGAACGGGCACCGGTTTCGCCGTTCACATAGGCGGTTGCGATTTCATTGGCGATGTTGGCTGATTTTTCAGCGTTTTCAGTTTCCATCCCGATTGAGATAATAAAGGTCCTGCTGCCACGGAAGATGCGGAGTTTATCCTGAAGACTGTCCATGACGCTTTGTCTCGCGTTGACATTTTTTCGTGCTTCGGATGGCGGGAACAGGAGGCTGAGCAAACCGCCGCCCTTTGATTTGCCGGTAAACTCCTCATCTTGAAGCAGGTTTTGTTTATCAATGACAACGTTGAGAACACTGGTCGATTCAATGATGCGCAACTGACTTTCAAGATAGGCAATCATCGTTTCGCCGCCAAACCCTCCTGATGTCAACTGATTGTCCAGCACTTTGATATCTCTTGGATCGATCAGCAACTCAGCCCAAGCGAGGTATGTATTGGGCAGAGATTTTGCATAAATTCCGGCCACCACGGCACCTACGACCGCCATTCCGCCGATCAGCTTCCATGAGCGGAAGATTGATGCAAATATCTTGTCGAGATCAAACGTCAGTCCCGCTGAGCCCGTCTGATCAGCCGGTTGCTGCTGGCCATAGAGGTCATCTTCCATTTCATCAGCTGGTGGCTGCACATTTGCGGCTGGTGACTGAGAATGCGTTGGCAACGGCTGCGGAGTGATCGGTGTTCGATAATTTTCCGGTGACGGTGGAGTACCGGGTGAATATGCCGGGGAATGGGGGGGATAGGAATTGCCAGGCTGGCTGAATTGTTGCTGACTTGCGTAATCTGCCGGTTGTCCGTTTCGATATGGCTCGGGGCGCAAGTGCCCGGGACGGCCTCCGGGGTACTGCTGATCAAAACCCGGTGGCGCCGCCACCACGGCATCAGCATTATGTGGTGTTGAATAGTCTTGCGGCGCTGGCGGGCTTTGCGGCGCATGTTCGCCAAATACTGATCTATTCAGTTCATTGGCTTTTTCATTTCGCACCCGCTCAATTTCCGCGGCCAGTCGATTGGCTTTTTCTTCAAACTGCATAGATGCAGCGCGGTCTGCTTCGATACGAGCATCAAATTCCGCTTGCTCAAGCATAGCCTTTTTTGCACGCCTTTCGGCACGTTCCAGTTCACGCTTTTCAACGGCCTCTTGTTCTTTATCAAGGGCTATTTTGTCAAACTGGCTCAACAGTGAAGTATGTGCCGATGTACTGGTGGAATTTCCGCTTGCCTGGGGACCCTGTTCGGGAAAAGGCACCACGACATCAA
>JALTNS010000493.1 GCA_027000565.1 Rhizobiaceae bacterium
GCTCAATGCATCGATATTGGGACCTGACGCAAAACCCGGCACGCCTGAATTTGATTTGTTTGTGAAAGAAGTGGCTCGGGAAATGACCGTCAAGGCCGGTCAAAAATGTACCGCCATTCGCCGCGCCATCGTACCGCGCGCCCATCAGGAAGCGGTGATCGAGGCGCTTAAATCAAGCCTCGATAAAATTACCATTGGCGATCCGGCGCTTGAAACCACCCGCATGGGCGCCCTGGCAAGCCTTTCACAACGTCGCGATGTCAACGCCAAGGTTGCGGAACTAAAAACCGAATGCTCGCAGGTTTATGGGGGTGCGGCAGGCTTTTCTGTCAGTGGAGCAGACGCGCAAAAGGGCGCGTTCATTCAACCGGTGCTGTTGCATTGCGAAAAGCCTGAAGCTGCAACCAAAGTACACGAGGTTGAGGCCTTTGGTCCTGTATCAACTGTTCTGCCCTACGATGACGTGAATGGGGCCGTCGCGCTGGTCAATCGTGGACTTGGTTCGCTGGTGATGTCGATTTTTACCCATGATCCGAAGGTTGCAGGCGAGTTTCTTGAAGGCTCAGGCTCGTTCCACGGGCGTATGTTGTTTGCTGATCGAGACAGCGCAAAAGAAAGCACCGGCCATGGCTCGCCAATGCCGCATCTGGTTCACGGAGGTCCCGGCCGCGCCGGTGGCGGCGAGGAGATGGGCGGCATCAGGGGCGTCAAACATTATATGCAGCGCACTGCCATGCAAGGCAGTCCGCGACTTTTATCAGCACTTGGCGGGCGCTGGATCAAAGGCGCACCGGAAACAGTTGAAGACGTTCACCCGTTCAGGCTTTCTTTTAACCATCTGGAAATAGGTCGTACAATTCACACTGAACCCCGCACCATTACGCTTGAGGATATAGAACATTTTGCCGAATTTACCGGCGACAACTTCTATGCCCACATGGATGAAGATGCGGCAAGCGCCAATCCGTTTTTTCCCGGCCGTGTGGCGCACGGGTATCTGCTGCTGTCGTTTGCAGCCGGGTTGTTTGTCGACCCGGCGCCGGGGCCGATTTTGGCCAATTACGGTCTCGATAATTTACGCTTTCTGAAACCCGTGCCGCCGGGTGATGCGATCAAGGTGCGCCTGACCGCCAAACAAAAAAGCAAACGCAACGATGAATATGGCGAGGTGCGCTGGGATGTTGAAATCACCAATCAGGATGATGAACAGGTTGCCAGCTATGACCTGCTGACCATGAACGCGATAGAAGGGTGATGACAATGAAAAATGATCGCGTGGCGATTGAAAACCTTGAAACGATCCTGAAAGAGAATTTTGCCCCGTGGATACAGGCGCTTGACATCAGGCCAACTGAGATCACGGATAATGGTGCCAAATTCATCATGCCGGAAAACGCTGACCTTTCCCGCGAAGGCGGTATCATTTGCGGTCAGGCGCTGGCATCGTTGGCTGATACGGTTGGTGTCTTGACGCTTTTTGCCCATAATGACACTTTTAGAATGCTCACCACTGTTGATATGACGAGCCACTTCATGCGTCCGGCGATGAAGGGCGATGTGGAAGCAGAAGTGAGCATTCTTTCCAATGGTCGGCGGATGGCAACCCTGCGGGTTGATATTCGACAATCTGGCTCAGTCAAAACTGTTGCAGGTGCAACCTGCGCCTATGCCTATATTGACGGTTAGAATACACCCAAATACCAGGCGCCACCGATCAATGTTGTTTCAGCGGTCAAAATACCGGCAAAAACCCTTTTGCCGACAAAATTAAACACGGCAAATCCTGATACGGCTGCAAAAATGCGCAGTTCAACCGGTGTGATGGCCAGACTACCAGCCGGGAACAGGATCAATTTAGCAATAACGGCGGCGACCAGCGAAGTTGCTACTGCACGGACAAAAATCAGCATTTGGGAATTTTCGTCTATGCCGCCGGACAATATCACGCCTAGCACCCGCCACATATCGGTCGGTAACCAGCCGATCAGCAGGATAAACAAATAAGGCCACCACCAGGCCTCTATCCAGTTGATACCAAAGCTCACGAAGATTGCCCTTTGCGGTTTTGCTGCAATCGGGCAATCCCGAAAGCCAGCGTTCCTCCAACCGCTCCGGCGAGCAATATATCCAGATCAGGCCAGACCATATGAACGAGCGGGCCGAGGATCAGACCGAATATCATCGCCCATTTATCTGATAACAAATATGCTGCCCCCCACAATGATGTGAGAAAATAGACCGGCGTCAGAAAAAACAGGGCCGCTGCCAGAATAGGCGGGAATGTGCCTGCCAATGCGTAGGTAAAACCAACCAGAATGGTGCAGACGACGGTGATTGTAATGCCAAAACCGGCAAAAAAGGATGCCCGGGCATCCACGGGCACATTTTTGTAGCGCTCCTGCAAAAACACCCACGAGGTGATGGCAATAAAATGTGATAGCAACAACAATGTCCAGCGCGAGGTGTTTTTGCCGCGCAGCAGCGGCATTTGCGCCATTACCATAGGCATCAGACGCACAGAGGCCAGTGAAACCCCGATCAGTATTGTCAAAGTCGATGTTCCGGCAATCACCCCGCCGACCAAGACCAGATGCGATGGCAGTGCCCAGATTGTGCCAACCATGAACACAGTTTCACCGAGCGTAAAACCGGCTTCGCGGGCAAACCCGGCAAATCCGATAAAAGAACTCATCAATACCAATGCCGGTATCGAGGCGATACCGCGCGCACCTTTAAGGAACCAGTGCAAGTGGTTGATATTATCTTCGTCTGGTTTTTGAATAGAAGAATCGGGGGTGGAACTCATTCAAAATTATTAAGACTTGAGACGCGAACAATCAATGAGGCAACCATTCAGCAAAAAACCCCGGAATCTCTTCCGGGGCTTCGATATTTTTAGTCAGAACTAAAACCGTAGTCAGCTGTAGCGGTAAGGCTTGCCAGCTTTCTGCATGGTATCGTTGTATTTTTTGAAAATCTCGACAACCTTTGCCTTGGTTTCAGACTCAGCTGCAATTTCATCCCAGAATTTCAGCGCAGCCGCTTCAACCTGTGCCCACTCTTCATCCGGAATTGAAGTCAATTGCATCTTGGTGCCACGAACGCGAAGCTCAGCTTCGCCACCCCAGTACCACCACTGACGATAATAATGTGATGAATCCATGGTCAGTTTGAGCAGTTCCTGCAAACGCGGTGACAACTCGTTGTAGCGATCCATATTGGCAAAAAACGAACCGGCCCACGCGCCCGAGATATTGTTGGTCAGGAAGTAGTTGGTAACGTCTGCCCAGCCGACCGTGTAATCCTCGGTGATACCGGACCAGGCGATGCCATCGAGTTCACCGGTCTGCACCGCGACTTCAATATCTTCCCACGGCAATGTTACCGGCACCACGCCAAACTGGGTGAGGAAACGACCGGCGGTCGGGAATGTGAAAACCCGCTTGCCTTTCATATCTGCCAGTGAACGGATTGGATCTTTGGTCGCGAAATGGCAAGGGTCCCATGCTCCGGCGGAAAGATGTTTAACACCGACCTTGGCATATTCAGCTTCCCAGATTTCACCGAGACCATACTGGTTGAACAGCACCGGCACATCCAGTGAATAACGGCTGGCAAACGGGAAATAGCCGCCAAATACGGTAACTTCCGTTGGTGAGGCCATGGAGTCATCATCCGATTGCACCGCATCAATGGTGCCCTTTTGCATGGCGCGGAACAATTCACCGGTCGGGACGAGTTGGTCTGCAAAAAACAGTTCAATTTCCATTTCGTCGCCAGCGATCTTATTGAACGAGTCAATTGCCGGTTTAATCACATGTTCAGCCAGCGCCGGGCCTGCATAGGTCTGCATCCGCCACTTGATTTTCGATTGCGCGTGAACGGCAGGCGTTGCCAGTGTGGCAGCTCCCGCGATACCCACGGCGGAGGTGGTTAAAAACTTGCGTCTTGAAGTCATGGTTTTTCTCCTTGCTGGTTTGGTAGTTGTTAAGTTTCAGTTTGCTCCGTTTTACAGAGTCTCCTTATTTTCCATATACGTAGTTTGGCAGCCAAAGGGCGATTTCGGGAAACACCATGATCATAGCCAATGCGGCGATCATTACCATCACGAATGGCAGAATTGAGCCATAGATATCGCGAATCGAGATTTCCGGCGGTGCCATTGCCCGCATAAGGAAGAGATTGTAGCCAAAAGGCGGCGTCATATAGGCAATCTGGGTGGTGATTGTGTAGAGGATGCCATACCAGACGAGATCAAAGCCAAGTGCCTGAACCAGCGGCACATATAAAGGAGCGACAATCACCAGCATTGCGGTGTCATCAAGAAATGTGCCCATAATCAGAAATGAGAGCTGCATCAAAATGAGGATAGTCCACGGTGAAAGCCCCATTTGGGTGGTGAACAGGTCATCAATCGCCCTGACCGCGCCCAAACCATCAAATACAGCGCCAAAGCCAAGCGCAGCCAGAATTATCCACATGAACATGCAGGATATTGCCAACGTTGAGCGAACTGATACCTCAAACACCTCGCGATCCATCCGGCCCTTTATAACGGCGGCAGCAAATGCGGTGATCGCACCAATAGCAGAACTTTCCACCAATGATGTCCAGCCGTTGACAAACGGCACCATCATTGCCGCAAAAATCGCTATTGGCAGAATGCCGGCGCGCAGAAGCCGCAGTTTTTCCGACATAGGAACATTGCGCGATTCCTCTTTAAGCGCCGGGCCCAATTCAGGATTAATCTTGCAGCGAATAACAATATAGATGATGAACATGGCTGCCATCATCAGACCGGGCAAAACACCCGCCAGCCATAATTGCCCCACCGGTGCCCGGGCAATCATCGCATAAAGCACAAGCACCACCGAAGGTGGCACTAAAATTCCCAAAGATGAACCGGCCTGGATTACCCCGGTCACCATGCGTTTGTCATAACCGCGCCGTAACAGTTCTGGCAATGCAATGGTTGCACCAATAGCCATGCCGGCAACCGAAAGTCCGTTCATTGCCGATACCAGTACCATCAGGCCGATGGTGCCGATTGCCAGACCACCATCGATCGGCCCCATCCAGACATGAAACATCTTGTAGAGATCGTCGGCAATTTTTGATTCAGACAGAATATAGCCCATGAAAATGAACATCGGCAGGGTAAGCAGCGGATACCATTTCATCAGTTTCATTGCGGAAGAAAACGGAATATCCGAACCGCCTGTCCCCCAAAGGGAAAGGGCGGCAATGGTGGCAATCGCGCCAATTGCGCCAAATACCCGCTGACCGGTCATCAGCATCAGCATCATTGATGAAAACATGAAGATCGCGATTAGTTCCTGGGACATTAAAGCTCCTGCCCCTTGATGCGCGCGATATCCTTGAAAAGTTCTGCAATGACCTGCAACAGCATCAAAATAAATCCAAACAGCATGATAAACTTGACAGGCCAGAGGTAGGGCCGCCAGGCGGTAGAACTGCGCTCGACAAACCCAAGCACTTTTTGCGCCCCCTCAGTGCCGCCAGTTACAAAAGCAACAAACAAATCCTTGAAAAACGTAAAGGGCTCACCCTTGAAGTGACCCAGGGAATAGGCCGCGCTGTCTATTGCGCCATAGATCAGCACGCCGATATAAAAAATCAGCAGTAAAACGGTGAAAGCGTCGAACCACGCCTTTTTTTTGATTGACCAATTGCCATAGAACAGGTCCATGCGGACATTGGAGCCAAGCTGAATTGAATATGGTCCGCCAAGCACATAATAAGCGACCATCGCAAATTGCGCCACTTCAAGCGTCCACAGTGATGGAGTGAAAAAGGTTTTGGAAATCGACGAATAAAGCAGGACGCCCATCAATCCGAAGATCAGATACATCGCAAACCGGCCAACGCCATAATTCAACGCTTCAATATAGCGAACATACAATTTTATTGCTTTTGGCAAATTTCGCTATTCTCCGGTCCCACAGCCACTCGGCTTCATTTTTTGGCACTCATTAAAAATTCTCCCAACTTTGCGCAAATATTCAGAAGATACGAGGGAGGAATTGGGGTGCCTTTTTTTAATTTTCAGCAGGTTGGACTTTGCTGACCATTTGGTCAAGAGTGAATAATCCGAAGGCTGTGGATGTTCATTCGAAATTTCGCGAAACAAATCGCTTATTTCTCATATGAAATCCGGTAAATAACATTGGCAAAATCGTCGGATACCAGAATTGATCCATCCGGCAGCTCTTCGATATCCACCGGGCGGCCAAAGGCCTTGCCGGTTGAATCGTCAAGCCAGCCATCGGCAAATACCTCTTTGCCAATTGCATTGCCGGCATCATCAAACTTGATCCGCATGATGCGATAACCGGCTGGTACGGTTCGATTCCACGAACCGTGCTGGGCAACAAATGCATCATTTTTATATTCAGCAGGAAACATGGTGCCGGTATAAAAATCCATGCCTAGATTGGCCGTATGGGCACCAAACTCGATCTCCGGCGGAGTAACCTTGACCGGCGGGGTTTGGTTTTCATACCCGGTCAACTTGTCAGACTTGCCACCCAAGTAGGGGAAGCCAAAATTCTGTCCCGGTTTTGTAACCCGGTTTAACTCATCCGGCGGGGTATCATCGCCCATACCATCCGCACCATTGTCAGTGAACCACAACTGGCCGGTTATCGGGTTCCAGTCAAATCCAACCGAATTGCGCACCCCGTCGGCTACCACTTCCCACCCGCTGCCATCGGCATTCATACGCACGATCTTGCCGGTATTGGCCTCAAGTTCGCAGATATTGCAGGGCGCACCAACGGCCACGTAGAGTTTGCGGTCTGGCCCAAAATGAATGGTCCGCCAACCATGCCAGGGATTGGAATTGAGCTGGGTGTTGATCGTAATCAGCGGGGCAAGGCTTAGCGAAGTATCAGATTCAGCCGGTTTTGCCCACCGCACAATTTTTTCCTGTTGGCCGATATAAAGTTTACCATCCTGTATTGCCACACCGTTAGCACCATTCAGACCGCTTGCCCGCAATTTAACTTCTTCGGCAAATCCATCGCCATCCCTGTCAACCGCTGAATATACATTGCCGAGCCGCGATCCGATGAACACAATACCTTTGGGGCCACTGAATTTCATTTGCCGTGGTTTGGGCATTTCCGCGAAAACCGAAATTTTGAAACCTGGTTTGAGGTTTATTCGCTTGAGCAGATGGGTAATATCCGCCGCACTTGCAGGCATAACAACGGTTAGACCGGCGAAGGCAACTGCAACCAGGGTTTTTAGCACAAAGAGTCCTCCTGCCACACTGACCGGCACAAATATATCGCCGGTATTGCCCAATGCTACAGAATTATCCAGGGTTCGACAACAAACACAATTTTGATCGCCAGCTTTAGAACAGACCTTGAATGAGCCCTTCTTCATCCAGATGAATGGCCTCGGCTGATGGCACCTGCGGCAGGCCGGGCATGGTCATGATATCGCCGGCAATCGCAACGATGAATCCAGCCCCTGCAGATAACCGCACTTCGCGAATATTGATCGAGTGGTTGTCCGGAGCACCTTTCAGCAGTGGATCGGTCGAGAATGAATACTGGGTCTTGGCCATGCAAATCGGGAAATGGCCAAAGCCGGCTTTTTCCCATTCTTTCAGCTGATTGCGCACCTTGCTGTCGGCAGTCACTTCGCTGGCCCGGTAGATTTCAGTGGCAATGGTTTCAATTTTTTGGAAAAGCGGCATGTCGTCGGGGTAAATTGGAGCAAAATGGCTTTGGCCCTCGCACAAAGTCACCACATAATTTGCCAGTTCCTCGGTACCCGCCCCGCCATCGGACCAGTGGGACGCTAGAATGGCGCGCGCGCCAAGATTTTCAACCGCTGCGGTAACCGCTTCAATTTCAGCTTCGGTATCAGCGACAAACTGGTTGATCGCCACCACCACCGGCACGCCGAACTTTTTCAAATTCTGGATATGCCGGGCAAGATTGGTGCAACCTTCAACCACTGCTTTGACGTTTTCGGCAGTCAAATCACCTTTTTCAACCCCGCCATGCATTTTAAGTGCCCTGATGGTGGCGACCAGCACAACAGCGTCAGGCTCCAGCCATGCCTTGCGGCATTTGATGTCGAAGAATTTTTCAGCGCCCAAATCAGCGCCAAATCCGGCTTCTGTCACCACATAATCGGCCAGTTTTAGCGCTGTGGTGGTGGCGGTGACTGAATTGCAGCCGTGGGCGATGTTGGCGAAAGGGCCACCATGGATGAATGCCGGGTTGTTTTCCAGTGTCTGCACCAGATTGGGCATCAACGCGTCTTTGAGAAGCACAGTCATAGCTGGCGAGGCTTTCAGATCGCGGGCGCGGATCGGTTCACGTTCTCTGGTATAGGCAATGACAATATCGCCAATCCGCCGTTCAAGGTCTTCCAGATCATAAGCAAGGCAGAAGATCGCCATGATTTCGGAAGCAACGGTAATATCAAATCCGTCTTCACGGGTAAAACCGTTGGCGATGCCACCGAGCGATGAGGCGATCTGACGAAGCGAACGGTCGTTCATATCAACCACCCGTCGCCATGATACCCGTCTTGTATCAATACCGAGCTTATTGCCCCAGTAAATATGATTGTCGATCATTGCGCAAAGCAGATTATGAGCAATGCCGATTGCGTGAAAATCTCCGGTAAAATGCAGATTGATGTCTTCCATCGGCACCACCTGCGCATAACCGCCGCCGGCAGCGCCACCCTTCATGCCAAAACACGGGCCGAGTGAGGGTTCGCGAATACAGATGGTGGCTTTTTTGCCAATCCGGTTAAGCCCGTCACCCAGGCCGACTGTGGTAGTGGTCTTGCCCTCACCTGCAGGTGTCGGGGTAATCGCTGTAACCAGTATCAGTTTGCCATTGGGTCTACCGTTCAATGACTTGATGAAATCATAGGAAACCTTGGCCTTGTGAGGTCCAAAATGCAGCAATTGATCCGCCGGTATATCCAGTTTCTCGCCGATTGTCGCAATCGGTTGCATCGATGCTTCGCGGGCGACTTCAATATCGGATTTTACAACCATTACAAATGTTTCCTCATTTGATCAATTTGTTGACGAAACCTTCGATAATGGATGAATGCCATGACGCGATGTTTCGCAGGGGTGCTTGCATCTTTGACCCGCAGCCCGGCCACAGCCTGTCATTGCTGCGACCTTGAAAGCAGCGATTGCGACCTTCCAGAAATTCTTCATTTC
>JALTNS010000494.1:0-1072 GCA_027000565.1 Rhizobiaceae bacterium
GTCAACAGTGCCGCCAGATCACCCGCCTTGGCAATTACCGGACCGGAAGTTGAGCGAAAATTGACCCCGAGTTCCTTGGCCATGATTTGCGCCAGCGTGGTTTTGCCAAGGCCCGGCGGGCCGACAAACAACACATGGTCAAGCGCTTCACCACGCACTTTTGCCGCCTCGATAAACACCGATAGATTAGCGCGGGCCTGCTTTTGGCCGACAAATTCGGCCAATGTTTGCGGGCGCAGATTGCTATCCACATCATCGGGTGCCGGGGCAGGGGCGATGAGACGATCATCACTCATGTAAGGAGCCTCATGCCAGTAATGTTTTTGGCGGCCAATTTGTCGAATGTAACCGTATCAACACAACCGGCCTGTTTTCCGGCCCAGACAACCAGATAGTCAGCCAGTTCTGCGCGTGGTGATTCGGCATTGCTTAACAATTGCAGTAATTCCTGATGCGCTTCGAAAACAATGTCAGCACTGCCGAGCAGGGCGGCAAGCGCGCGGGTGATGGTTTTTTGGGTATATTCCAATCGTCTTCTCAAAACCCATACAGTTTCAGCCAGTGTCACCAAAGAAACAAAAGCAGGATCATCGTGTGTGCGGTCCTTGATGAAACGCCGGGCCAGTTCGTGTTGCTTTCTATCATCATCTACAATCAAGAATCGCAAAAAAACATTTGTATCCATTCCGATCATTTGCTGTTCCTATGCCATTCCCGGGTTATCCGGTTATCATCGTCGCTCACGGCCCGCCCGATCGCCTCGTCAATCTGCTCGTTGGTCAATGTTTCCCCGGAAGGCGGCGGTCCGAGAATTCCGGCAAGATCAACCGCTCTTTTGTTTTTCGCTTTCAGGACAATTTCACCATCGTGTTCGGTCACATAAAACTTTGTACCCGCCTTTAAATTCAGCTTCTCCCTGATATCCTTGGGAATCGTCAGTTGTCCTTTTGAAGTCAAAGTCGTAAACGCACCCAATTTCTTACTCCACCTAAAATTTCTTACGAATTAGCATTAGTAAGAAAAAATGACCAAAGCAAGGAGCAGCCTCAACTGGCCAATTCCTTCAATCCCA
>JALTNS010000494.1:1082-2304 GCA_027000565.1 Rhizobiaceae bacterium
TCTCCGGCAGAAGCAACGGCTTTGGCAACGGCTGCGCTGGCCTGTTGGGAAGAATATCCAAGATTTGAAAGTGCCGAGACCGCATCAACGACCGCGTTGGAGGCATTTCCATCGCCAATATCGCGTTGCAGGCCAATGGTGCCGCCGGTACCACCGATGCCGCCGGAAAGGCTGGCTGCCTTGTCTTTCAATTCACTGACAATACGCTGGGCAACCTTGGGCCCGACGCCTGGCGCGCGCGAAACCATACCCTTGTCCTGTAAAGCAATGGCAGACGCGAGTTCGCCCGGTTCCAGCGTTCCCAAAATGGCCAGCGCCACCTTGGCGCCAACCCCTTGTACGCTCTGCAACAGGCGAAACCAGTCGCGTTCATTATCTGACGAAAAGCCATAAAGCTTGATTTCGGTTTCCCGCACATGGGTTTCAATGGAAAGTGCCGTCGCCTCGCCAACTTGTGGCAATGACCCCATTGTGCGCGATGAGCAATGGACCTGATAACCAACACCACCAACATCAAGGATAACCCAGTCATCACCAAAACTGTCGATAATGCCTTTAAGTTTGCCAATCATGATGCACGCCTTAACCCGGCTTCGATGCGGGCGTTGGTCGAACCGCGATGGTGGGCATGACAAATTGCGATTGCCAGACCGTCGGCAGCATCGTCGCTGTCATAGGTGGCTTTTGGCAGCAACATACTGACCATCAGTTTGATTTGTTCTTTATTACCATGACCAACGCCAATTACCGCTTTTTTTACCGTGTTGGGTGCATATTCGGCAACCGGCAGGCCGGTTTTGGCCGGCACCAGCAGGGCAATGCCGCGGGCCTGGCCAAGTTTCAAGGTTGCACCTGCATCCTTGTTGACAAAGGTTGCCTCAACCGCCGCCTCATGCGGCATGAATTCATGCAAAACAGCCTCCAGCCCGTCATGCAACTGGCAAAGCCTTGAAGCAAGGTGCAGTTTGATATCGGATTTTACCGTACCGGCAGCGATAAAACGCAAGGAATTGCCACAACTTTCGACCAGCCCCCATCCGGTGTTTCTAAGGCCCGGATCAATGCCGATAATTCTAATTGTATCTTGCATGTCGCCGCCATTCTTTGATGCTCCAAATCTTGCGCATCGCTTTCGCTCTACGTGCGATTTGAATTAGGTGCTTCAAACCTTGCGCATCGCTTTCGCTCTACGTGCGATTTGAATTAGGTGCTTCAAACCTTG
>JALTNS010000495.1:0-4520 GCA_027000565.1 Rhizobiaceae bacterium
GCTCCGTGTGCCTTGGCATATTGAATGGCAAATGTGCCGACGCCTCCGGCCCCGGCGTGTATCAGCACCTGCGATCCGGCGCGCATTCCGCCTTTTTCAACCAGAGCCTGCGAGGCGGTGAACCCGACCAGCGGTATCGAGGCGGCCTCTTCAAACGACATGTTAGAAGGTATGGGTGCGATGAGGTCGGCCACCACCGCGATATATTGTGCATAGGTGCCGGTGTCGGTTTTGTTGCACCGAAAAAATACCGCATCACCGATTTTATAATCACTGACACCTGCGCCAATCTGCTCGATAATGCCAGCGCCATCACTGCCGAGCAACAATGGCAAAGGCAGGCTGAACAGTGGTTTAAGATCACCCTTGACGATTTTCCAGTCAATCGGGTTAACGCTGGCTGCCTTCAGCCTGATCAGCGCCTGCCCGGCTGCAAGTTCGGGTTTCGGCTGATCACCAATTTGCACCTTGTCCATGGTACCATAGGCTTCAATATATGCAGCTTTCAATTTTTTCTCCCAAGGAAATCAGTGCAGCCATTGCCATACGGTTATTGGCGCTGATGACGAAGAAACCAATGGTCCACCTTGGCACTTAAAATCTCAAGTGTATAATATATTCAAAGACTTGGGCTTCACGCGTGAATCTGAATCAATGTATGAAGTAGTTCGCGCAGACAAAGAATTCCCCATGATTACGGTTTGGAAGTGAATATCTTAATCCTTTTGGTTCACTGGTATTCTAATTCGCCCGGTATAATAGCGGCAGGTTTTTCGGCTCAATTGGAGGGCCTGAACATTGAGTTTTGCCCCGCGCTTCAAGCAGCTTGATTTCGATTGCTTCTCCTTCAGCTACAACCAGCTGATAGCGCTGATAACTGCCGCAATTGCCGGCCGCATTTATGTTCATCGATGTGATGGTGGCATTTGACGGGTCAAGCACCGCGTTCATGATATCATAGCCCGGTTCGCCGGAGCCTTTGCCCGGCCTATCCGGCACCTCCAGCGTATTGGCGAGTTTGCTGTCATTGAGGGCAGTAATGAAGACGCTTGAGGCGTTCGATGCGTATAGGGCGCAGGGCAATTGCCACAGCGACATGGCATTGGAAATTGCATAGCGCGACGCAAATTCCGGCCCGTTATCGATATCACAGGCCTCGCGGATATTGCGCACCTGTTGCAAAATGTGGCGCGGCACCTTGCGAAATGAGCGATAGCTGACCTCCCGTCCCAGCCTCACCGCATTCGGGTCGAGACTGGGTGAAGCAGCCCTTTTTGCCGGTGCGGCACTGGCAACCGGTTCATCGTCCGGATAGTCACAGCCCATCCGGCCTTTGACATTCATGCGAAACGGCAACTTGCCGATCTGGACGAATGTCAGTTGAGCCTTGTCAATTTCAAAATTATCACCGTTCTGACGGGTTTTGAAAATCTCCAGCAAGAGTGTGATTTTCTTGTCAGCGGTTCGATACACCTGATAGGCATCTGTTGCGGTAACATTGATATTGCCCAGGTTCACCCGTTCAAGTTCGTGTCGTTTTTCACCGATCTTGATTACTGGCGGCATCAGGTTGGCATCATGAATATTCAAATAAAACACATAAGCATATTTATCCCTGTTCGGGTCGCGGTTGCGCTGCCACAGGCCAAACCCGCAGCCATCCGAACCGATGACCGATTTTTTGGTCATAAGCTTGAGTTTGATTTTATTATCATTGGCAGCATGGGCCGTGCCGAAGCCAGCCGATAACATCAGGCCAAGCGCTAGGAACATTTCAAGTGCAAGTTTCATGTTTCCCCCTGTTTCCGGCTTTTATAGGGGCAGGCTGGCACCAGGGTCAATGCGGCAGGACCTCTAATCCTCTGCGCTTTGTTCTTGATACATCATCAATGAACGAGAGCTTGCCCATGTAACCGATAACCAACTGCTCAATACGAATAGGTTGCTTGCTGGTCACGAACTATCCGACAATATTTTCGTAACTGGGAACTATACTGAAATAGTCTGTTTGAGTATTATCCCCCACATCGTCATTCCTTGTGAGCATGTCGAACAGCAAGCGAAGCGCGCATCAACTTCTTTGGTCTTTCGAAAATCTTACGATTAGATATTGGAATTATTGTTTTCAATCAAACCGGTTATTCTCGGGCGGCGTCCCGAGAATCCAGTCAGCTCTGTTGCTTCAATTATATTACTTAGTGGTCCGGAAATAACATTTATATCTCCGGTTTTACGCGCCGCCACGGGCAAAACCCTGATGGATTATCTGGGTGAAAAAATCTGGTCAAAAATCGGTTCCGGCGAGGATTTTTATTATCTCACCGATGGTTATGGCGTTGCCTTTGCGCTCGGCGGATTGAACATGCGCACCCGTGACTATGCGCGTTTTGGCCAATTATATCTCAACCGGGGAAACTGGAACGGCGAACAGGTGGTGCCGGAAGAATGGGTGGCTGAATCCACCAAAGTCTCGGCGCCGCGTTCTTCAATTAATGAAGACGTGCTGCAATATGGTTATCAGTGGTGGATGCCGCCTGAAACAGACGGTGAATATTTTGCCGTCGGTGTTTACGGGCAATATATCTACATCAATCCGAAGGCCGAAATCGTTGTGGTCAAAACCGCGGCAAATCGCAATTTCCGTGCTGACGGCGAAGATGGACGTGCCATCAAGCAGGAAAACATTGCGATCTTTCGTGCCATTGCAGAACATTACAGCGACTGGCAATATCCCGGTTCTGGATCTTAATAGAGAGGCGAAAGAATGCGGGGGTTCTTTTTAGCGATCATAATTATCGGGGCGCTGTTGCGGCTTGGTTATCCGCTTTATATCAGCAATTTTACCGGTGAAAAGCTGGCGGAACTGGCATTGTACCAGCGCGGCGGTGCATGGGTGCCGGTCAAAACCCAATTCGAGCGGGAAATGTTTCCGGTCGGTGTGAAAGTGCGCATCAAGGTCGATGCGCCTTCCGACCGGCTGGCCACCAGCGGTTCGTTCATTCTCAAGGTACGCGGTCCGGGCAGCGCAAACTTCACGGATATTCTCGACTTTTCCCTGCAACCGGTGGGCGATGGCAATGTTGATGGCGCGATGCAGGAATTGTGGCAGACCGCCACCACACTGAAATATGCCGGAGAACAGCCCTATTTTTTCGCAATGGCACCTCGCGCCAATAACCCGCTTAGTGTGCAATCGGCCCATTTGCAGCTTACTGCCAATATCGGCACCTATGATTCGCGTGTGTTGCTTGCCGGTACCGGCATGATGGCGTTGGGCGGCATTGGTTTTGTATTGATGTCCCTGCGAAACCGGGACCGCACCCGCCAGAAAGAGGAGGGCGGCGGTTCTTCCAAATCGCGCTGGGGCAGGCGGTCCTGATCTATTTTGAAACGCCGATCTTTTTTCCAAATCCGGTATAGGAGTGGTTTTCTCGGTTGCGTAATTCATCCGCGGCTTCGCGGTTACTGCTATAATCAAAGGTCACGCCGGTGCCTTCGATGATGCGGTTCATGAAGTTGAAAATTGCGCAAACCTGCACGGCATCATAAAGCGCCTTTTCGCTCCACCCGGCATCGAACACGGCTATAGCGTCCTGTTTGACCAGTTGGGTCGGCAGGCTGGTCAGTTTTTTAACATAGTGGAGGATTGGTTTGAGCTTTTCATCCACCGGTGCGGTGTCGATGTCGGAAACCAGCGCATCGATCAGCGCTTCGTCGATTCCAAAACGCGAGGCGATGATCTTGTGGGAACCAAAACAGAAATTGCAGGCATTGAGGCCGGAAACAAACCCGGCAATCAGCTCTCGTTCACCAATCGAGAGCGGGCTTTCTCCCCGCAGCAATATCTCGTGATATTCTAAAATCGGACCAACCGTATCAGGAAAGGCTTTGAATACATCACTCAGGTGCGGGGTATCGGGCAGGCTTGGGAACAGGGACATGGAGTTATCAGCTTTCGTAATGATCGCGCACCAGCCGGTCGAGCAACCGGACACCAAAACCCGAACCCCACGAACGGTTGATCTCGGTTTGCGGCGAACCCATGGCGGTGCCAGCCACATCAAGATGCGCCCACGGCACGTCGTTGACAAATTTTTGCAAAAACTGTGCGGCGGTAATGGATCCGGCCATGCGCCCGCCGATATTTTTCATGTCGGCATTTTTCGAATCAAGCAATTTGTCATAGGCCTCATCAAGTGGCATGCGCCACAATTTCTCTTTTGTTGCCTGTCCGGCATCAAAAAGCCGTTCCGCCAACTCGTCATTATTGGAAAAAAGTCCCGCATGGTGATGGCCGAGAGCAACCAGAATTGCCCCGGTCAATGTCGCCAGATTGACCATGAATTGCGGCTTGAAGCGCTCCTGACAATACCACAGTGCATCGGCCAGAACCAGCCGCCCTTCCGCATCAGTATTGAGAATTTCGATGGTTTTTCCGGACATCGACTTGACGATATCACCCGGGCGTTGCGCCTTACCGTCCACCGCGTTTTCGACCAGTCCGATGATGCCGACAACAT
>JALTNS010000495.1:4530-8314 GCA_027000565.1 Rhizobiaceae bacterium
ATCGGCCAGCACCAGCCGCCCCTCCGCGTCGGTATTCAGCACCGCGATGCTCTGCCCCGAGCGCGAAATGATGATGTCGCCCGGCCGCTGCGCACCGCCGTCCGGCATGTTCTCCACAAGCCCGATAACGCCCACGGCGTTCACCTTCGCCCCGCGCGCCGCCAGCGCCCGCATCACCCCGACCACGGCCGCAGCACCCCCCATGTCGCCTTTCATGTCCTCCATGCCACCGGCCGGTTTAATCGAAACTCCGCCGGTATCAAAAGTGACACCTTTGCCGACAAAGGCGACCGGCTGGTCGTTTTTCTTGCCGCCGTTCCATTGCATCACGGCCATGTATGGCGGCAGCACAGAACCAAGAGAAACGCCCAGCAATGTGCGCATGCCAAGTTTTTCCATCGCCTTTTTATCAAGGATTTCAACCTCTACGCCGAGTTTGGCGAGCGCTTTGGCACGTTTGGAAAATTCCAGCGGTGTGAGAATATTGGCCGGTTCATTAACCAGATCGCGGGCCAGCATCACCCCGTCTGCAACCCCGCTGGCGGTTTTCCATGCCTTGCGCGCGCCAGATGCACCCTCAAGGCTGATGGTCAGTTTGAGCCCCGGTTTTTCCTTTTCTTTTTTGGTTTTATAGGTGTCGAATTTGTAGGCGGCGAGCGTCGCGCCCATAGCAAAATCCGCGGCATTACCTGCCGATATTATGCCGCCTTTGCCGGGCAAGTCGAGAATCGCTGTGACCTTGCCGAAGCTGCTAGTGGCTTTAAGCACCTTGCCACCGAGTTTCAGCCAGTCATGTTCATCAATTTTTTTAACGTCACCGACGCCGATAATTACAACCCGGTCGAAATCGAGATTACCGCTATTGACCACTTCCAGTACACTCATCGCCTTGCCGGAAAACTCCGCAATCTTCATTGCCGCAGCAAGGCTCTTTGCCGTGGCTGCATCAAGCGAACCGGGCAGTTTGTTAGCGCTGTTGCAGAAAACCTGGATGGTCCCCTTTGTTGGCAGTTTGAGATTTGCAAATGTAATCGATGGAAGCGGGGCCATGGTGTCTCCGGGAGAGGGTTATTTAAGGACAGTCTAATGCTGCATAATCCAGTGCCGGATCATAAATGGCAACGGTTAAATAACAATTTGTTAACCGTTTTTGTTTGCCGTTTTTTTGCCATTACCACGCTTTAATGACAGCATGGGGAACAGGATCGACAATCCACATTTCTTGCATCCGGCTTAGCTGCTCCATCGGGCAGCTGGAATGCGTGTTTTGCAGCAGTCCGACAGGTCGAACAGACATAAACATAATTTTGGTTGAGACGTTGTGACAATGATCAGCCAAATTGAACGGGGACAGAACGCGCTGATCATGGCTCCTAAACTGATCGAACGCTATATTTTCAAACGGGCATTGATTGCAACCCTGATTGCAACAATCTCGCTGACTGGCGTTGTCTGGGTGGTCAAGGCATTTCAGGGTGTTGATTTGATCACATCCAAGGGCCAAAGCGTGCTGCTCTATTTGTTTATGACCACCCTTGGTGTGCCGACCCTGATATCAGTAATATTGCCGGTCGCATTGCTGCTCGGGATTATGAATTGCATTAACGGCATGAACAATGACAGTGAGCTGGTGGTGATCAATGCATCCGGTGCTTCGCAAAATATCATATTGCGCCCGCTTCTGGCGCTTGGTGCGATGGCCGCCATGGTCGTTATGGTGATTTCAATTTATTATGGTCCCGCCAGTCTTTCGCTGTTGCGGATTTTCATCACCCAGGTTCGCTCTGATCTTGTATCGGTCATTATCAAGGAAGGCGAGTTCAACAAGGTTGGCAAAAATATAACCTTCCACATTGCCGAGCGGGCCCAGGGCGGGGTGCTTCGCGGCGTTTTTGTGCTTGATGAACGCAGCGATAAAGAAACCTTTACCTACCTTGCGCAAGAAGGCGTCATCATCAAACAGGATGGCAATGCGTTTATTCTGTTGAAAGATGGAGAAATTCAGCGGGCTTCAAAAAACAACAGCAACATCTCGGTTGTCGGGTTCAAATCCTACGCGTTCGATTTATCGAGTTTTGCCGGGAGCAAATCTGTCGGTACAAGTCTCGAGGAACTGCCAACACGGGAATTATTATATCCTGACAGAAATTCCGAAAATTATAAAAGGCGGCCCGGCGCGATGCGGGCAGAATTGCATAACCGGTTGACCGCCGGTCTTTATCCTTTTGCATTTGTGCTGATTGTTCTGGCGATTTCCGGTCGGGCAAGATCCACCAGACAGGGATTTGCGGCCTCCATTACCGCGGCATTCTTTTTGTCCGCCGCCCTGCGCGGGTTGAGCCTTGTGGTCATCAATGCTTCGCGCAGCAGTTCCGGTTCAACCTTGCTGATCTACCTGTTGCCTTTGGCCGGGATAATTGTGCCGTCGATCTATATTTATCTCGGCAAACAAATGTCGCTGCCAAAATTTGTACAGGCCAGGGTCGATCAGGTCCAGATATGGGGCGAACAGCAGATACAACAATGGCGGCTGCGCAGCAATATACGCAAGCGTCGACGTTCGGGGGTTCCCTCATGATCGGCCACACCCTTGGAATTTATTTCACCAAACTGTTTTTCAAAAACGTGCTGCTGATATTCATGTTGATCTTTGTATTGATTGTTGCTGTGGATTTAAGCGATCAGGCGCGGCGCATGTCGCGCTATCCGGATGTGCCATTTAGCGATTTTTTATTGATTTCGCTGGCCAAAGCCCCTGGATTTGCCGAGCGAATCCTGCCCTTTGCCACCCTGTTCGGCGGCATTTCCACATTAATCCTGTTGAACAAAAAAATGGAGCTTGTGGTGGCGCGCGCGGCCGGATTATCGGTCTGGCAGTTTTTATGGCCTGCCCTCATTTCAGCGATTGTGCTCGGTCTGTTTTCGATGATGATCTATAATCCGCTGTCATTGAAATCGCGGGAGCTCGGAAAATCCGTTGAAGCCCGGGTTTATGGTAAAAAGGGTAATACCGAGAGCGGCCGGACCGACAACCTGTGGCTCAGGCAATATGGAGACAGGGAAGACCTTGTTATCCATGCCGCAATTTCACAAAAAAACGGACAACTTCTCAACGGTGTCACCGCACACAGGTTTGACAAGACCGGTAAACACCTTGAAAGGATCGACGCATCGTCCGCGTCTTATATTGCCAAAAAATCCGGCTCACCGGCATTTTGGCTGTTCAGGGATACCACGTTGACCACAAGTGGCGTAAGTCCTTCATCTTTAAAAGAATACCGGATTGGCACCAATCTGACGCCTGACCAGCTCAACAGTGCTTCGACAAATGCAACAGATGTTTCGTTCTGGCGATTGCCCGGTTATATCAGACAGGCGGAAAACACCGAAAAAATTGCCAACAGTTTCAAGATGCAGTTTCAGGTCTTGCTTGCCCGACCGCTTTTGTTCGTTGCCATGGTGCTGATCGCCGCAACGGTCTCACTCAAATTTGTGCGATTTGGCCAAAATGGTAAGGTTATTTTGACTGGCATACTTGCAGGCTTCGTGCTTTATGTGATTTCGGAATTAGTAGTAGGTTTTGGTAAAAACGGCATCGTGCCCCCCTGGGTGGCGGCATGGTCGCCGGCAACAGTAGCAACGTTGATTGGTTTGACAATTATTTTGCATCAGGAGGACGGCTAATGAGGCGTCCATGTTCTGCGTATCTGATGGGAGTGCGAAATTCCGGCTTTGGCGGAGTGGCGGCACTCGGCCTGTCGTTTGCTGCTGTGTTGTTTTCCGG
>JALTNS010000495.1:8324-9198 GCA_027000565.1 Rhizobiaceae bacterium
GCCAAAATCTGACCCCAATGCACAAATGCTGTTGCAGGCCGATGAACTTGTCTATGACAATGATGCTGAAAAAGTGTCTGCTGTTGGCAATGTGCAAATTGACTATAATGGCTATAATCTGGTTGCCCGCGAAGTTATATATAATCAAAAAACCAAACGAATAACCGCCGTTGGCAATGTTGAGATACTGGAGCCAAGCGGCAACAGAATTCTGGCAGACACCATTGATATCACAGACGATTTTGGCAATGGTTTCCTCAATGCGCTGCGTGTTGAAAGTGTTGATGACACCAGGTTTGCAGCGGAAAGTGCGGAACGGTTTGATGGTCAGAAAACGGTTTTTACCCATGGCATCTATACTGCTTGCAAGGCGTGCAAGAAAAATCCGGACAAACCGCCTTTCTGGCAGATCAAGGCCCGCAAGGTTATACTTGATGGCAAAACCAGAACCGTGACCTATCGCGATGCGCGGTTTGAACTGTTTGGGCTGCCGATTGCCTATCTTCCCTATTTCAGTCATGCCGATCCGTCGTCGAAACGAAAAAGCGGGTTGCTTATTCCGGTTCTGGATTTTCGTGAAAACCTTGGTTACAGCGCCCGCGCGTCATATTTCTGGGCCACCGGCGAAAGCCATGATTTAACAGTATCAGGAACCTATTATACCAAACAGGGGTTCTTGAGCGATGTTGAATGGCGGCAACAATTCGACAACGGATATTTTTCGCTGAAGGCAGCCGGCATTATACAACAGCGCCCATCCGAGTTTACATCTCTTCCTGACCGGGGAGAAAAAGAACGTGGCATGGTCGCCACTACGGGCAAGTTCGAGATAAATCCACGATGGTCGTTTGGCTGGGATGTGATGTTCCAGAGC
>JALTNS010000496.1 GCA_027000565.1 Rhizobiaceae bacterium
AGCAAAATTTTTGGCTTCTAAAAATTCTCTAAAAAGCGTTCCCACTGAACCATCGAGGTTGAAATTGTCAAACAACCAGAATTTTCTGTAAGCTCCGTGTTCAGCCATGGCGCCGAGCAGGGTTGCCACGACCTCGCGCGGGTAACGGCAATCGACCAGCGGGATCGTCAAAGTCGAGTATGGATTTATCCACGCCCGGTTCAGCGAGCAGGCACCGAGCCAGCGCCATTTATCAATGATAAACGGACACAATCCCACCAGGGTTTCGCCCCTGTAAACTGCCAGCGCTTTTATGTCGGTGTTGGCCTCAAGATTTTCGAGGGCTGCACGCATGAATAAGGGGGAGTAATATGGATTATCCTCAACTGCGTTACGGCTCAGGTTTTCCCAGTCCTCGCCAAGGCCAAAAATACCCTGCCGGTCAAGACAGGCAGTTGAAAATCCCGGTTGCGGGCCTGAGGCTGATATATTTTGCACCCGGTGCTCAAGCGGATTATTCATTCCTTTGGCCTCCCGACTCTTGCTCATTCAAATCATCGCGCTGAAAAAACCCGGAAACGGGAAGACTGAAAAGGATGTCTATATTCAACCGTTTCCTAACCAGCCAGGCGAGAAGAAGGCTGCGCAGGGCAATCGAAACAGCGGTGGCGATGGCCGCCCCCAGAACACCGTAAACAGGGATGAGAATTAAATTGAGAATAATATTCAAAACCAGAGACAGGGCGGACGACACAGCGGAGATGCGCTCATGGCCCAGCATGGTGAGCAAATCCTCACCGGGTCCGGCATAGGCCTGCACAATCAGACCAATCATTAAAACCAGCAAAACCGGCATTGCTTCATCAAAACCGGGACCGAACAGGTTGAGCAAAAAAGGTGCGATCAGGTAAATGAAGCCAGCAGCTGCCAAAGCTACGATAAATGTAAATCTGGTGGTGTTGCGGGCAAGACTTCGCAATCCTGCCTGATCATTGAGGGCATTGAGCGCCGAAAACCTCTGGGCTGTTGCCGCAGTTGCGGCATAAGGTACAAAGGCCACCAGCTGCAATATGCGTGAAGCGGCGAAATATACCGCTATGGCTGAAGGGTCAACGAACAGGGCAAGAATTAAAATATCCGCATTGGAAAACAATATTGCGGCACCATCAACAAACACAAATGGCAGGGCGGTTTTGAGCCAGCGCGAGGTAAGTTTTTGCCTCGGGCCGGCTGGTACCAGTTTTCTGATTTTCCTGGCAACCAGAAATGCCTGAACAGTCAGACTTATCAGGGTTGCAGCAAAGGTTACACAAACCGCCACCCAGGCTGTGGCCGGCAGACCCGATAAGCCAATACCAATCATGCCCAGGCCGATTAATCCGTGGCGCACAACATATGGCGGCGCAATCGCCAGCATTTGCCAGTTAAAGGAGCGGGCAAGACTTTCCACATAATCCTGCAGGGCTATAAGCGGGAAAACCAGTAGTGCGACCACAAAAGGCAACAGATAAATATTATCCAGCCATGGCCTCGCAAACCAAAGAACCGTGCCGCCTAAAACAGCGGCGATGACGGCAAACACCAGCACCAGAATTGAACTGGAAGATAGAAATCCACGTAACAGATCATGTTCATCGCGGGCAAAATAATGTGGCACAAAACGACAGACAATTTGCGTAACACCAAGGGGAGACAAATGCCCCAACATTAAGATCCAAACCCACACAAGCGCGAAGATGCCGTATTCACTTTGCCCCAGCAGGCGGGCTAGTATCACTTGTGAGGCATATGCTGCCAGTGCTCCGGCGCAGCGTATGAGGAGCACTTTTATGGCGGCAAGGCCTGATTCAAGACTGTCACCGCCCATATCCAAACGATGTAATACCGGTTGTAAAAACCGCATTGTTACGGAATGGCCTTGAGGGTTTTCTGTTTTATCCGCAACGATTTCGACCATTGGCATACCCGGCTGGAATTGGCGTTCTTTGGCTACATACGCCAATTTGGTTTAAATTTAATCAAGCCCAAGGCTGCCCTTCCCGATCAGGTTAATTTTTAATCAAATTGCGCGACTTAACACTCCTTTAGGCTCGTAGCGCTAAACTGCTGCGATATATCGATGATTTGAAAATGGTGAAAACAGTGACAACTATAGTGGAAAATGTAAAAAAACCCTGGAGCAAAACGGGCCTGATAGCGCTATCTTCAGTATTGCTTGCAACGGCTTTTATTGCTGTGTTTTTTTACAGAAATGGCGTCAATGTTTCTTTTGATGCACTTTCAAGTAAAGATAAATATCGCGCTGAGGCTTTTGT
>JALTNS010000497.1:0-1670 GCA_027000565.1 Rhizobiaceae bacterium
GGTATCGAGTCCTTCGGAACTGTGAAAAGGCGTTTCAAACCGTAGACAGGAGACGACTTTCATGCCAGAGACGCGCATTTCTGCTGGGCAGTCTGGAGCCTGAAGCCTTCTTGTGAACTCAATGCTATGGCTGGTGTCCAACCCCACGATGGCAATTTTAATATCACTTGTCATTTTTCACTCGCTTTCAAAAACATGTGTTTTTTTTGATCTTACCAAATACATTAGTCTTTTCAACCACTAAAGAGCTAATCTGTCATTTTTAATGGTGCTTTTGTGATCTGTTGCTACGAATTCATGTCTCACCCTCAATAAAAGTTGGACTGACAAGAATCTGCGTTTTTTCAGTCACGCCCTTAATCATGTCCAGCAGCTTTTGAATGCCGGTGATGACCATACTTGGATAATCCTGAATAAAGCTGGTCACTTCCACGCCCAGGACATCACGGGTAAAATCATTGTCAAAATCCGAATACAGCAGGTCCTTTTTCCAAACAAGACCTTTGGATCTGGCCCATGCGACCACCGCTCCGGTATTTTGTCTTGTGCCTGAGACGATCACCAGCGGGCGATTTTTGATCGTAACCAAACGATTTTCAATCGCACTCATTTTCCCTTCAAAGTCGCTTGGTGTTGCTAAAAATTCGTGATATCGCCCTGCTTCTCGGCAGGCATCGGTAAACCCTTCAAGTCGCATTTTCCAAACCAGACTTTCGCACGTGCTGTCATCAAGCAGAAAAAACGGGCAGGCATTGGGCGCTTGAGCAAGTCGCCGCGCTGTGATTTGATGCAGTGCGCCGCGGTGATCGGTAGAGACGTAGTTAAAATCGTCCAAGTGCCTGTTGAGAATGATTTGGGGCAATTTTCCTGAAAACTCTCTTGCCCATGTCAATTGCAATTCATCAGGGCAATACCAGACGATGCCATCAAAGTCTAAAAGAGAAGCGCGTTGGGATTTTTTGATGATGCTCTGGTAGGCGATCGGTTCAATCTGGCACACATTGGAGATCTGCTGGTGAAAAGTTGCTCGCGATGGAGCGCCCAGCAAGGCAAGTCGGTACACAATTTTGTCAGACGCAACGGCTGTCCCACTTCCGCGACGCGACTCAAGGACGCCGTTTTCGACAAGCCCTCGGATGGCACGATCCACCGTCGCCCGAGCCACGCCAAACCGTTTGGCCAGCTCACTGCGTTTGGGCAACCGATCACCGGGCTTAAAAACACCAGCCTCAATATCAGCGAGTACTTGCCTTGCAATATTCGGATAGCGTGATTCCATATCAACATCGTATGTTTGGCAACATATACCTGCAAACTCAAACAGCCAATCAAATGACTTGGTTATTAAACGCCTGTCATTTCAAACCTGATTCATTTTGCCAGAGGAGATATATCCAATGGGTATCGTTTTGACCGCGTTGTAAACCATTTGGAGGCCCTGAACATGTTGCCGTGACAAAAGCAACAGGACAAGTTCATTGACGACCGGTATAGAGCACTGCGTTGACAAAGCGGCGGTTGTCAGTTGCGGTGCGTCCTGGATCGCTGACCTTGCCCGGCAGCAGGGATTGAATCGCGTGTCGGTCAGTTCGTGTCGATGTCGCATGAGCGGGCCGCCTTGGTCAAAAAAGACAACATCGACACATCCCAACAATGATTGCAAATGGCCG
>JALTNS010000497.1:1680-2283 GCA_027000565.1 Rhizobiaceae bacterium
CAGATGGCCGTACCAGCTAAGGTCCTCGCGATCACTGCACGCCTGGGGCAGCAAAACTCAGGATTTTAGAAGATGAACCGGCAAAAGACCAGTGATTTTGTGCCAAGAGTCCCTAATTTGAAGAAACGGGCCTGCAAGGCAGAGTTATTCAAAGGCCTCATTACCCCATGCGCCAATTCAAGTTGAAGATTTATTGCGAACGCTTGACTTTCGCGGGCATGCCGGTTTTAGCGGACTCGTAAATCGCGTCCATGAGTTGGCTTTGAATGATGCCATTGCGTGGGCTGGTGCGGGGTTGGGCTTTGTCGGTTATTGCGTCAATGAAATTGTGTGTAGGGGATGGGTATCCCATGTCATTGGTAATGGGGGGGTATTTGACTTCAACATTGTTTTTAAAGACTTTGATCCAGTTCCCATGCCAGCCGTCAATCTCAATGCGCCCGTTTTCAAACAGGTAAGTCAAAGGAGCGGCATGAGAAGGACAATTCCCGCCGATGGCAATGCTGGCCATCACGCCATTGGCAAACCGGATGACACATACCGAGTTGATATCCACTGGCGTATCATGGTTGTCAACCAATGCAAAGACGGTATCGACATCAC
>JALTNS010000498.1 GCA_027000565.1 Rhizobiaceae bacterium
GGGCGTGAGCGACCAATTTCCGGAAGGCTCCAAGCAACTGCTGAGTGATCGGGCCGGGCTTGCCACTACCGATAACGCGGTTGTCAACCTTGACCACGGAGATGACCTCCGCAGCGGTTCCGGTGAGAAACATTTCATCTGCGACATAAAGATCATGCTTGGTCATATCTATCCGCAAGACGGGAATGCCCGCTTTTTTTGCAAGCTCAATGACGAGGTTCATGGTGACCCCCTCAAGCGTGCCCGCATGTAAGGGGGGGGTCATGAGCGTTGTCTGGCCTTCCCACTGTCGGACGATGAAAATATTATCGCCGGTACATTCAGCGACGAAACCTTGGGGGTTGAGCATGACCGCTTCCATGACACCCGCGTCAATGGCTTCGATTTTTGCGAGGATGTTGTTCAGATAATTCAGGCTCTTAATGCGAGGTGATAGTGCAGCTGGATGTGTCCGACACACAGAGCTGGTGATGATTGCCATGCCGTTGTCGTACATCTCTTTGGGGTAGAGCGTGATGGTGTCAGCAATGATGTAGACACAAGCCTTCTTGCAGGTGAAGGGGTTAAGTCCCAGCGTTCCCGCTCCGCGCGTGACCACCAGACGGATGTAGCCATCAGTGATACCGTTGGCCTCACAGGTTTGACGGATCGCATTGGCAATCTGATCTGATGTATAGGGGATGTCCAGGCGAATAGCATGTGCTGACTCAAAGAGTCGCTGAACATGTGTCGCACACTTGAGGACCCGGTTGTTATAGATTCGGATGCCTTCAAAGACACCATCGCCATAGAGCACACCGTGATCAAACACACTCACAGAGGCTTGTTCAGTGGGTACGAGTTTGCCATCAAGCCAGACTTTTTTGGACATCGGACACTTCCTTCTTTGAACAGTCAGAGCCGAGTATTATAACGGCAAGTCTCCGAATGTGCTCAATCAATCAAGCTCACAATAATCCTCAAGGGAGCAATAGCAATTTATTTTTTGTCAGGATTCAATCATTTACCAAACCCGTTGTGTATAATCTGAGTACTTGGAATCAAGTGAAACGATCCAAATTTCTCAGTTTACTTCAATCTTTTTTCTTCCAGATATTTGAATTTCTTTTTAGGGGGCACCATGCAAGATGCAAATCGGTCTGAATGGGATAATGATCGCACACAAATAAAATTACCCAAAAACATCGTGCTTGTTTCGTGTGGCAAACGCAAGCAAACATCAAGGGTTCGAGCAGAAGAACTTTATACCAGTACGTGGTTTGGCAAAGCGGTAACATACGCTAAAGGGCTTAAGCCGGATGCGATATTCATATTGTCAGCAAAGTATGGCTTGCTTGACTTGAATCAAGTAATCGAACCGTATGATCTAACACTTAAGCATCTACCTAAAATCAAACGCGTTGCGTGGGCAGAGGACATTTGCAAGAAACTTGCAAAACAATTCGACTTAAATGCCGATCATTTCACGCTTCTGGCAGGACATTCATATCGGGAGTTTCTTATCCCTCACCTTCGACATCACACGATCCCGATGGAGGGATTACAGCAGGGAAAACAACTTCATTTTTTAAAGGAACACGCAATAACCAAGCGCAAGGAGAAAAGAAAAATCAATTCAACCAATACCTGTACCGCTATTCATCAACTTATATGCCGGTTGCCTCGTTATCAATTCCCGTTTGATACTTTCCAACTACCATCAAACGGCATCTATTTTCTGTTCGAAAAAGGTGAGAATGGGCACGATGGCGAACGTATCGTACGGATTGGTACTCACACGGGACAAGATCGACTGGCAACTCGACTGATTGAACACTTTATCACGCCAAACAAAGATCGCAGTATTTTTCGAAAAAACATCGGGCGCGCGATTCTTGCCCGTCGCAAAGATTCATTTCTTGAACACTGGAACATCAGCCTGACCAGACGAGACAATCGAGCTCGTTATGGTACGGTCATTGATCGAGTCAAACAGACTGGTGTGGAGCAAGAAGTCAGCGATTACATCACGCGACATTTTTGTTTTTCAGTGATTTCTATCCCGGACAAACAACAGAGAATGGAATTGGAATCGCAGTTGATTGCAACGATCGCCCAATGCAAACAATGCAGCCCATCGACTAAATGGCTGGGGCATGATTCACCTGAATCGGCTGTTCGCCAATATGGGTTATGGCAAAAACAACACACAAAAGGGCAACCCCTTCAAGAAGTCCCAGAAATATTAAAAATCTCCTTTAACATCTCAAAGAGTTCCTCCACAGAACAGAAAAAGGATTTG
>JALTNS010000499.1 GCA_027000565.1 Rhizobiaceae bacterium
CCCAGATTTCCCGCTCAATTATGAGAAGAAGAAGAGTAATGCTTCAATTCTGAACCGTCTTTGATGCAAGTCAAGATAAGATTGCCTGTGCTCGATCCGGTTTGATCTGGCCAGGCCTGAATTGATTTGACCATCAGGACTGATACCATCGATAAAAGCCACTGGAGGATTTCAATGTCCGCACCGATTACCATTGAAGAGCCAGAAGCCGAAATCAACATAGACATGACGGAACTTTGGCACGATCCCTATCCAACATGGATGCGGCTGCAAAAGGATCATCCGGTTGCTTTTGTACCGGTGATGGACCGCTATCTGGTGACCCGTTCTGCCGATATCCGTCATATTGAAGCTCATCCGGAGATTTTTTCATCCGAAGAAGAAGGTTCGCTGATGATCCGGGCGATGGGTCAGAACATGATGCGCAAGGACGGCCACGCCCACAACCGCGAGCGTATGGCCTGCACCGCGTCGGTGGGTGCGGCCACCGGTAATAAAAAACCATTGGACTCCGGCATTTCAACGCATTGTTGGCGACCAGATTGATAGTTTTGTCGATCATGGCGAAACAGATTTATTCAATTCATTTGCTTCTCCGGTCGCAAGCCTTTGCCTGCGCGAATTACTGGGTCTGATGGATGTTCCACCAGAAGATCTCGCCGAATGGTCACAGGCGATGATTGATGCGACCGGTAATTACGGCGACGACACCGAAATGTGGGCGCGTGCCGACCGTGCCCGCGAAGGCACCAGAATGGCACTTGAAAAATGGATCCCGCATTATCAAAATAATCCGGACCATTCGATGATTTCATCCATGCTTCATGCGGATGACCCTTTGTCGTTTGATGAAATCTGGGCAAATGTTAATGTCATCATCAGCGGTGGTTTGAACGAACCGCGCGATGCTATCCTTTCTGGGGTTTATGCGTTGCTGACCCATCCGGACCAACGCGCGCTTGTGAGCAAAAAACCCGAATTATGGGCGAAAGTGTTTGAGGAAACGGTGCGTTGGCAATCACCCATTGGCATGTATCCACGTATCTTGACCTGCAATAGTGAACTTGCCGGTGTGGCTTTGGAAAAAGGTGCCCGCATCGGTGTTGTAATTTCGGCCGCCTGCCGTGAAGAAGCACTTTATCAAAATGCTGACCGGTTTGATCTGGCCCGTGAAAAATCACCGCATCTGGCCTTTGGCGCCGGGCCGCACTTTTGCCTTGGAACATTTGTTGCCCGAAAAATGGTTGGCGAGATCGCCCTGCCAACTGTGTTGGCACGATTGAAAAATATAGCACTGGTCGAGGGTGAAAAAGTTCGCTTTGGCGGCTGGGTTTTCCGCGGCCCGCTTAACATGCCGGTCGCATGGGATGTTGGGTAAAGTTCTGATATTTCACTGCTTTCAATGTTTGCACGA
The DNA here is from genome assembly GCA_027000565.1 of Rhizobiaceae bacterium. Taxonomy (GTDB): domain Bacteria; phylum Pseudomonadota; class Alphaproteobacteria; order Rhizobiales; family Rhizobiaceae; genus SZUA-100. Next base: position 1,415 of record JALTNS010000499.1, read on the forward strand.
AACGGGTCGCTTCGATCGACGCTCCTTATATGATGACGGCTTGAATTGAACCTTGCTGGATTTGAAATGTTGCCCAAAACCCGACAAATGTCGCCATATATTTGGTTATTGCTGGTGCTCTTGGCGCTAATTTGGGGCGGTGCATTCTTTTTTGCCCGGATTGCGGTTGTTGAAATTCCGCCGCTCACTCTTGTTCTGGCACGGGTTTTTTTGGCGGCGCTGACGCTTAATCTGTTTTTATTGTGGACAAACACTGGTCAGGAACACTCCCCAAGATTGTGGTTGCAATTTGCGATGATGGGATTGCTCAACAATGTCATCCCGTTTTCCCTGCTGTTTTATGGTCAACAAGAACTCGGCGCCGGTCTCGCCTCCATCGTTAATGCGTTGACGCCAATGTGGTCCCTGTTGATTGCCCATGTGACCACCAGCGACGAACGTTTGTCTGGTGGCAAAGTATTTGGCGTACTGGCCGGGTTTACGGGCGTTGGTATCATGCTTGGTGGTGCTTTGATCAACGGGCTGGAGGACAGGGCATTTGCATTGCTTGCAGTTGTCAGCGCAACTGTTTCCTATGGTATGGCCAGTGTTTGGGGGCGTATGTTTTCTGCAGTATCACCGATGGAAACTGCACGGGGACAACTTTCGATGTCATCACTGATGATTTTGCCGTTTACGCTGTTTTTTGATCAACCCTGGCAATTGCCAGTGCCATCCATGCAGGCAGTTGGCGCGGTCATTTTGTTGGCAACGGTTTGCACTGCATTTGCCTATATTCTGTTTTTCAAAATACTCGCCAGTGCGGGTGCAGTAAATATCTCGCTGGTGACTCTTCTGGTGCCCATATCTGCGATCTTTCTGGG
>JALTNS010000500.1 GCA_027000565.1 Rhizobiaceae bacterium
CATATCGCGATAGAGCGTGCGTTGGGAGACTTCCAGTTCTTCCGCCATCGCAACCGATGTGACCGGCCCGCGCTCACGCCGCAATATCTGTATAATTTGCAACAGTCTGTCGGCGCGTCTCATTCAGCTGGTCCAGATCTTGCGCAATTTTGTCTACTCCACCCAAAACTGACGGTAATTTTACCTATCAGATCACTGCTGACACCATGCTGTCAGCAGTGATTGTGTTATGCAATGTTGAAACTGTAGAAAATTGGAGAATTTAATGCTCACCTTGAAAGTATTCGCCCCGGCCATGGGCCAGAAAAGTCCCAGCCCGTTTTCCATGAAGGCCATTGCGCTGATGCAGATGAGCGGCCTTGACTACCAGTTGAAACCCGGCGATCCACGTAAAGGCCCAAAACAGAAACTGCCGGTTTTAGTTGATGGCAACAAGCAAATCCCGGATTCGACCCATATTCTGGCGCATTTGAAAAAAGCTCACAATATTGATCTCGACCAGGAATTGAGCCCCGAACAGATGGCCGTTGCAGAGGCTTTCCGACGCATGATCGAGGAACATTTATATTGGGTTCTGGTATATTCCCGCTGGATCGAAAACGGCGATGAAGTTCGCGAAGGGTTTTTTGGCTCGGTACCGGCAATTATGCGTAAATTCGTTTTCAACATGATCGTCAAGAAAGTACGTGCCAGCCTGTATGGTCAAGGCATGGGGCGCCATACGCCGGCCGAAATCCATGCATTTGGCGCAGCCGATCTTGAGGCAGTTTCTCAATACCTGGATACCAGGGACTATTTTTTTGGGGATCAACCTACGTCGATCGACGCGACAATTTTTGGCATCATCGACAGCATAATTGTCCCGCGACTTGATACGGAATTGAAAAAGAATGCAATTTCACACCAAAATCTGATCGATCATCACACCCGGATGGGCCAGCACATCAATATAAAAGATGTTTGAAACTCAGGGTCCTAAACCTTTTCCACCCGCACACGGGTGTCGTGGAATGCGGCACCCCCATGCGGGGCAACTGGTTCATCGCTGGTCAGGGTATTGATGCCCTTGCCATCGGGATAACAGCTGTTGGCCCAAATGCCTTCGGCTATCACCACTCCAGGACGCATGCAATCGCGCAGACGGGCAACCAGCAAAACCGCGCCGCGCTGATTGACCAGCCGAACTTCATCTCCATCCACAAGGCCGAGATTTTTCGCATCACCGGGATGGATCAGCACGCTTGGACGAACCTCTTTGTCGAGCGATGATTTGGTGTTGTTGAATGTCGAATTGAGGAACGATCGCGCTGGCGATGTGGTCAAACGAAACGGGTATTCACCGGTTGCATTTTCCGTCACGTCCCAATGATCTGGAAACTGCGGAACGGCGCTGAAATTTCCCTGTAACCCAAGATTTTCAGGCGGCTTTCGGCTTGGCACATTTTGCCAGTCTGCCTTGAGGCGAAATTTACCATCCGGCCAATTGAAGCCGTTCAGATAATGGCTTTCTTCAAACGATGGCTGGCAATCAAGCCATTTATCTTTTGCCATTTCTTCCACCGTACCGCGGTTGCTGGTTTGCAATGTCTTGTCAATCAGCTGCAATGCGGTTTGGCCAAATCCCGCTTTGCCGGCGACACCAAGGCGCCTGGCCAATTCTTCAATCACAAAAAGATTGGAACGGCAAAATTCCGGTCCATCAATCAGCTTCGGCCCGTGGATGATATATTGATGGCCGCCGCCGCGGTAAATATCATCGTGTTCCATGAACATCGTCGCCGGTAAAACGATATCGGCATATTGGGCCGTGTCGGTCATGAAGTGTTCATGCACCGCCAAAAACAAATCTTCACGTGAAAGACCTTTTGTCACCATGGTCTGGTCCGGCGCGATACTGGCCGGATTGGTGTTTTGCACCAGCATCGCAGTTACCGGTGGGCCTCCGTGCAGCGCATCTTTTTCACCACAAAGCACCGCGCCAATGCGGGTTTGTTCAAGGGTTCGGATTTTTGGATCACGGTAGGATTTGCCTTCGACAAAGTCGCTGTTGATGCCAAAAATATCGCCATTTCCGTGAAATGCACCGCCGCCCTCGTGCTGCCACGCACCCGTCATAGTAGCGATGCAGCTTGCCGCATGCATGTTGGCGGCGCCGTTGCGCGAGCGGGTAAAACCATATCCAAGGCGAAAATAGGAGCGTTTTGTTTCACCCACCAGTTTGGCAAACTCTTCGATTTCGCTGACTGCAAGCCCGGTAATACTGGCCGCCCATTCCGGCGATCTTTCCCTCAGATGATCTTCCAGCTGGTGCGGATGGTCACTGAATTTTTCAAGATAATTGCGGTCGGCGAGATTATCGCGAAACAGGATATGCATTGTAGCGCAGGCCAGCGCGCCATCTGTTCCAGGCCGCAAACAAAGCGCCAGATCCGCCTGTTTCATCGTATCATTGTGATAAATATCAATAGCAACAATTTTGGCACCACGCTGTTTACGGGCCTTCATCGCGTGGGTCATCACATTGACCTGGGTGGCAACCGGATTGGTGCCCCAAATCACCACGCAATCGGATTTTGCCATTTCTCGTGGGTCCGGGCCTTTTATGGCACCTGTTCCAGCCGCATAACCTGTCCAGGCCGGATTGACGCATATTGAACCGAAAAAACCCGAATAGCGCTTGGCATGACGCAGGCGATTGATCGAATCCCGCTGTACCAGCCCCATGGTGCCGGCATAAAAATACGGCCAGACGGTCTCGCTGCCATGTTTGGCCTCGGCCTTGATGAAGGCCTCGGCAATTTCGTCAAGCGCATCATCCCAGGTGATATCCTGCCAGTGACCGGTATTTTTATCGCCTGCCCGCTTTTGCGGCTTCAGCAAACGATCAGGATGATGAATGCGCTCGGCATATCGCGCAACCTTGGCGCAGATCACCCCGTCGGTATAGCTGTTGTCTTTTGAACCGCGCAACCGGCCAATTTTTGTACCATCAAGTATTTCCACATCCAGCGCACAGGTCGAAGGGCAATCATGCGGACATGCAGTATGGCCAATTTTGATATCAAACGGTTTGTTCATGGCGGCAGTTCCGTAATATTGGTAATTTCGGTTGCGCAAATTGAACCACCGTGGTTCACAGGCGACCATGAATTATCGCCACGTTTATCACGCCGGAAATTTCGCTGATGTTCTCAAGCACATTGTGCTTGCGCGCATCATTATTCACCTGCAGCGCAAAGACAAGGCGTTTCGGGTGTTTGACACCCATGCGGGCACAGGGCGCTATGATCTAAACAGCGAGGAAGCACAAAAAACCGATGAATGGCGCGACGGCATTGGCCGTTTGCTGCGCGCCGATATACCCGGGCAATTGCTGCCGGTATTATCGCCTTATCTCGATTTGATGGAAACTAACGACAATGGAAAGCTGTTGTCATTTTACCCCGGCTCACCGCTGGTGGCACGGAAACTGCTGCGCAAACAGGATCGGCTGGCGTTAAGCGAGTTGCATCCACAAGACGCAGAAGAATTACGGCAATTGTTTTCCGGCGACTATCAGGTGCGGGTCAATCAGCTGGATGGCTGGCTGGCACTTGGCGGACACCTGCCACCAAAGGAAAAACGTGGCATGGTTCTGGTCGACCCGCCCTTTGAACAATCCGGTGAATTTGAACGGTTAGAAACCGGACTTGCAAATGCCCACAAGCGCTGGGCAGGTGGTACTTTCTGTTTATGGTATCCGGTCAAGGACCGGCGGGAGAGTGATGCATTTGCCCGACAAATCAAAGATCTCGACATTGCCAAGACCTTGCGGATGGAATTGCATATTCGAAGGCCGGGTAATGATCGCAGCCTCAATGGGTGCGGGCTGATTATCGTCAATCCGCCCTATACGCTGGAAGCTGAAATGCGCCAGCTTTTACCGTGGCTGTCGAAACTTCTCAAGCAGGGCGACGGTGCCGGATTTGTTCTCGAGCAATTGAGCGAGGGTTAATTTCCGTGCAATGTTAAATGTGAGCAAAACTTGACCCTCGCGGCGCTTTCGGCAATCGTATATCATTATATTTTGTTGTGGATGGATTCGATGAAAACCCTGACCGCCCTAGTCTCCGCCTTTCTTGTCCTGGCCAGTTCGCTTTCAGCCTTTGCCAACGGACCAACCCACTCCAATGGATTGCTCGGCAAGATATTTGATCACAAGTCTGAACATGCAGCACGCGCATTTGGTCTTGACCGGTTCCCCGGTTGTGACGATGCCGGCGTGTTGGCCAAAATTACCGAACGTTATAACTGGGCCGACAGGCACACCTGGAAACGCGGCGTTGAACTGGATGGCATTGTGCGCATCAGCCAGCGACTGTTGCAGGCAGGTGATGACCGGCTGATCAATCGACGTTATTGCCGTGGCCATGCGGTGCTTTCCGATGGTCGCCACAGGGCGGTGAATTATCTGATTTCCCAACGACAGGGGTTCGCCAGCCTGACCTGGAATGTCGAGTTCTGTGTCATCGGCAGTGATCGCTGGAAAAGTTACAGCGGTTCATGCCGGGTGCTGCGACGCTGATATTTGATGTTCGATAACCTGTCTCCCAAAACCCGCCGCTGGGGTGCGATCGTTGTTGCTGTGGCTGCCCTTGCATGGCTTGGGTTCAACCCGGACATGTTGTTTGAAGACCCCGAGCAAACAACAGCACCGCAATCAAGACAAATCGACAATTCACGAACCGGCAATTCCGCGATAACAGGTGTGGAAAACGGTTTCGACTTTTATGTGCTGGCGCTTTCATGGTCGCCAAGCTTTTGCGCATCACAAAACCGCACCACTGGCATGCAGTGTGGTGGCAAGCGTTTTTTTTCCTTTGTTGTGCACGGATTGTGGCCGCAATTTGAAAAAGGCTGGCCTTCCTATTGTGATGAAAATACCGCAAAAGTAAGCGACCGGCTGACCCGTTCCATGCTGGATATCATGCCGGCCTATGGCCTGATCCAGCAGCAGTGGCGAAAACACGGTACCTGCACCGGACTGGACCAGCAAAGTTATTTTGCTAAACTCAGGCAAGCCTATGAAAAAATCAGGTTTCCTGTCCAATACCGGTTGAATGACGGTTATAAGATGGTTTCTCCGCAGGAGGTCGAGCGAGCATTTCAAACTGAAAATCCTGGCATTCCAAGTGATGCCATTGCGGTGACCTGCGATAAAAGGAGATTGCGGGAAGTGCGGATTTGCTTTTCCAAGTCGCTCGGATTCAGATCCTGTCAGCAGGTTGACCGCAATTCTTGCCGCAAGCAAAAAGTGGTATTACCACCAGTTCGGGGAACATGATGAAAACGAGAATAGTTCAATTGTCGCTGGTTTTGGGTGGTTTGTTTCTTGGCTCACCCGTTGCAAGTGCGGCCGAACCACTACCGGACATTCTGCTTGAAACCCATTATCGAACCAGTGATTGCGAAGCACTCGAAACCATCAAAGGCGTCAAACCGATCACTGCCACCTTGTCAGATGTGGCGAAACTTTACGCGGTTCCCTGCACTTCAGGTTCCCATGATGATGATACCTATCGCATCTACCTCTATGAAACCGGAGAGATTGGCGGCATCAGACCGCTGCTCTTTTCCATGTTTACACCAAAACTTGGCTGGGTTGGAACTGACATTTTGCGTGGCGTAAAACTCAATGCCAAAACCGGTAATATTACCCATACCACCCGCACAAGGTGGGGTGGTGCGTGTGGTACCTATGGCAGTTGGCAATGGAACACCTACACCTTAAAAATGCTGGAGTTTCGCTACCGGAAATCCTGCGGGGCTAGCCGCTCGGTCAAAGACTGGGTAAAAGCCTATTCAAGCCGCTAAACTCACAAGGATAATCCGCCATGAAACTGTTATACTCGCCCGCCTCGCCGTTTGTTGCCAAGGTTCGGCTTGCCGCGCGCCATGCCGGGGTTGCGATGGATTATGTGAAGGTTGATGCCGCTGGCGAACAAAAAGAGCTGCTTGAAAACAATCCATTGGGCAAAATACCCTGCCTGCTGCTCGATAACGGTCAGGCAATATTTGATAGCAAGGTGATCATGCGGGAGCTTGACCGCCAGTCAGGTGGAAAACTGTTCCCAAGCGACCAGACCCGTTTGCTGCACGCTGAATTACTTGAAAGCACTGCTGACGGTATCAGCGATTGCGCGGTTGCTGCCCAATATGAACTGCGCATGCGACCGGAAGAAAAAATACACCAACCGTGGTTTGATCGCCAATGGGGCAAAGTTTGCCGTGGACTTGATTACCTCAATGAGCACTGCCCGCCAATCAACAACGGGGTGCATGCCGGTCATTTTGCCCTGGCGGCACTGCTCGGCTATCTCAATTTGCGTTATGAAGGAAAATGGCAGGAGGGCCGCCCGGCGCTGGTTGAGTGGCAACGGGAATTTGCCAGCCAGATGCCCTTTTATGATGAATTGAAACCGGCGGCTTAGGGAGCATTTGCAAGGTATTGGATGATTTGAAAAAATGCGCGCTTGTGACCGGCGGAGCCAAACGCATTGGCCGGGCGATTGTCGAGAACCTCGCCGCCAACGGCTATGCGGTCGCGATTCACTGCAACACATCGACCGGCGATGCCGAGGCGCTGGCGGCAAATATCCATGAAAATGGCGGTCGAGCCTGTGTCGTTCAAGCCGACCTTACCCATATGAAAGACGTTGCAAATCTTGTCCCCGATGCGGCCTCACAACTTGGCCCGATAACGGTGCTGGTCAACAATGCCTCGACCTTTGAAAATGACGAAATCGGGTCGTTAGAACATGCACGATGGGATGCGCATTTTGATGTGCATTTGAAAGCGCCGGTGTTTTTGAGTGAAGCCTTTGCTGCGCAAAATGATAACCGCCACCGCGGTTTGATCGTCAATATTATCGACCAGCGGGTGCTGCGCTTAAATCCACTGTTCTTTTCCTATACCCTTTCCAAAGCAGCCCTGTGGACCGCCACACGTACTATGGCGCAGGCGCTTGCGCCGCGCATTCGGGTTAATGCCATTGGCCCCGGCCCAACGGTCAAAAATATTCGCCAAACGGAAGAAAATTTTGCCGAGCAAATTGCCCACTTGCCGCTGGAAGTCGGTCCGACACTTGAATCATTTGGTGAGACCATTCGATATTTCGATAATATGCCATCCCTCACCGGGCAAATGATTGCCAATGATGGCGGCCAGCACTTGTTCTGGCAGGCACCTGACGTGATCAATGTGGTGGAATAAATCAGGCGTATGATTCAACATCCAACACGCGCCACACGCGTGCTATAAAGCTGAAATGTCCAATCCCGCCGAATCAACTGCAACGACAACAAGCCCGAAGCGCCCTGATCTCAAGGCGCTGTCGAAAGATATTGTCTGGGAGGAAACCAACGATCATATCGTACCAGATGATGAAACCGGCAATTCGCTGACCGGCGCGGAAATTATTGCCCGCTTTGTCAAACGGTTGCCCGGCAGCCCCGGTGTTTACCGGATGTTGAGCAAGGGCGGTGACATTTTATATGTCGGCAAGGCGCGCAATCTGAAAAACCGGGTAACGTCCTATGCCCGGATGAGTGGCCACAGCAACCGCATTGCCCGGATGATCAGCGACACCGCGTCGATGGAGTTCATTACCACCCACACGGAAACCGAAGCGTTGCTGCTCGAAGCCAATCTGGTGAAGCGTCTGCGACCGCGATATAATGTGCTGTTGCGCGACGACAAGTCGTTTCCCTATATCCTGGTAAGCGGTGATCACGAGGCCGCGGGGCTGTTCAAGCATCGCGGTGCGCGCTCGCGAAAAGGACAATATTTTGGCCCCTTTGCTTCCGCCGGTGCGGTCAACGATACGATCAACACCCTGCAAAAGGTGTTCCTGCTGCGCACCTGCACCGACAGCTTCTATCAGGGGCGAACAAGGCCATGCCTGCAACACCAGATCAAACGCTGCGCTGCGCCCTGTACCGGTGAAATTTCACTTGAAGCCTATGAAGGGCTGGTGCAGGAGGCGCATGATTTTCTCTCCGGCAAAAGTCAGAAAATCAAAACCCATCTGGCCAATGAAATGCAAGCCGCGTCTGAACGGATGGATTTTGAACAGGCGGCGGTGTTTCGCGACCGTTTAAGCTCGCTCTCCCATGTGCAATCGCATCAGGGCATCAATCCGCAGCATGTGGAAGAAGCCGACATATTTGCACTGCATCAGGAGGGCGGGCAAAGCTGCATTCAGGTATTTTTCTTTCGCACCGGTCAAAACTGGGGCAACCGCGCCTATTTTCCCCGCGCTGACAAAAGCTTCGAACCGGCGGAAATCCTTAATGCTTTTCTGGGGCAGTTTTATGACAACAAGCCTGTGCCAAAACTGGTGCTGTTATCGCATGAGATCGAGGATCGCGAATTGCTGGCCGAAGCACTTTCTGTGCGGGTTGGACGACGGGTGCAGATTTCCCGACCGCAGCGCGGTGAAAAACGTGAACTGGTCGATCACGTCTTGACCAATGCGCGCGAGGCATTGGGACGCAAACTGGCTGAAAATTCATCACAATCAAAACTGATGGCCGGTATTGCCGAGGTGTTTGGTCTGGACGAACCACCGAGGAGGGTCGAAGTTTACGACAACTCGCATATAATGGGCACCAACGCGGTTGGTGCGATGATTGTTGCCGGGCCGGAAGGCTTTGTCAAAAATCAGTACCGCAAGTTCAACATCAAATCGAAGGATATTACGCCGGGCGATGATTATGGCATGATGCGCGAGGTGATGACCCGGCGCTTTTCAAGATTGATCAGGGAACAGGGCGCCAGGCAGGATCAGAAAACCGACGATGATACGTTTGTCCCTTGGCCCGATCTTGTGCTGATTGACGGTGGATTGGGGCAACTCAATGCGGTGCGCGAGGTGATGAGGGAACTATCGCTTGAAGATCAGGTGCCGCTGGTTGGCATCGCCAAGGGCATTGACCGCGATGCCGGGCGTGAACGGTTTTTCATATCGGGGAAGAAATCATTTACCCTGCCGGTGCGAGACCCGGTATTGTATTATATCCAGCGGTTACGCGATGAGGCCCACCGCTTTGCCATTGGCACCCAC
>JALTNS010000501.1 GCA_027000565.1 Rhizobiaceae bacterium
CAAATGCAAGTGAGACACCTTTGGCGTGCAAAGACGCAACCCCACACGCTGCTTCGGCAGCCCGGGCCGTGCTGCTAGTTGACCGGTGGATAGCTTCTAATGGCATCATTATTTTGCGCATTACTGATAACGGTATGTGCCTGCCAGCCCCTGCGGGCGAACATGCATCATAATTATCATTAGCAATCCGTATACCAACAAACGAACATTGGCCGCTACCGCATCAGGCAATGCCAGGAATCGGAGCAGCTCAGGAAGCAATATAAGCACTGCCGCTCCAACGAGGGGGCCGCGAACGTTTCCGGTTCCCCCTATTATCACCATGCTGAGCATGAGAATAGACTCATCGAGAGAAAAAGATGTGGCGTCTATATAGCTGATATATGAGGCATACATCCCCCCGGCAACCCCAACCATGGCCGAGGCAATGGCAAAAGCCTGTAGTTTTAACCATTCCACGGGGATGCCAATAGACCGTGCGGCCAGCTCATCGTCTCGCATTGCCTGTAACGCCCGGCCAAAGGGTGACCACTTCAAGATTGCGAGGATAAATGCCAAAACCAGAGCGATACCAGCAAAAAGCACGGATATGGAACCTGTAGTTACGAAATTGTAACCGGGCAGCTCTGGCCGGGGAATACCCGATATGCCGAATGCACCGTTTGTGACTGATGTCCAGTTGTACATCACCGTATATAAAAGGGTTTGTACCGCTATGCTGATCATTACAAAGTAGTCGCCCTTGAACCGCCATGCCGGGAGAGATACCAAAAGGCTTAGCAAGGCTGCCGTTGCCGCACCCGCCAACAATCCCGGAAAAAAACCAAGGCCTGCGTTGAGCCATAGCAATGTTGCCGCGTAAGCGCCGACCCCATAGTAGGCTGCGTGAGCTATCTGCAGCAGCCCACCGTAACCAATCAACAGGTTAAGCGATAGCGCAACTATTGCGTATATCTCAAAATAGACGAGAAGGTGATATAGATAATTCATTTAAACAGTGTGTCCAGATAGGTTTGTATCTCTTGGTCGGTGACACGCCCTTTTCTTGGAGGTACTTCGTGTCCAACACCTGGAGCGGCCGCTTTAAACGTGATGTTGTTATTGTTTTTTGTACGCGACCTCAGATATTCTAGGAAGGCTGGGGGTACATAGGGATCTTCCGCGCCGGTTGCGACAACGGTTTCACAGGGTACCTGCGGCAACAAAGATTCCAGAGGAGTGAGTGAAGGAAAGATTGCCTCATCCATGATGACCCCTTTCTCTCTCGCATCTTTCGCATTTATGTCAAGATCCCGTACAAACATCTCCCACATCAAGGCATACGGCGGCGGCCCCCATAATATCAATTTACTCAGTTTCTCCAACTGCATTGTGGTGACGCAGGATGTAGAAACTGTGCATCCGAATGAACGGGCGAGGATCGTATAATCCTCTCTCGCTCGTTCGAGCTTCATTAACTTCTCTTCGGCTACGGATACCGCTGACTTTAGTTCCAACGAGCCCGTTGCAACGCCTTGATCATTGATATGTCCCGGCCACCTCAGTGAACTATCGACAGATGTGTATCCATACTCGGGGGCTCTGGATTCCAGAAGATCGTACACTTTTGAATAGGCAGTGTTATCAGGAGAACCAGCCCCGGGGAATATGATCAACTTCATTTTATTTCGCCTCCTCCAGCCTTTGCTGCCGCCCAAAAATGCCTTGAGGCCTCACAAACAAAAACAATGCCAGCAGGACGAACGTTGCTGCATCTTCCCAGCGAGCAGAGCCGTACCAAACAACCTGGCTGCGCATTACACCAAGCAGTATCCCGCCAATCAGTGGACCAATAAATGTAGCAGACCCACCAATGATCATCGCCACCATACCCAGTAGAATTGTATTCAGTCCCACATGCGGATCAAATCCGACATCCCATGCCTGGCTCATGGCGACAACCGCAACCAGCGCTCCACTTAAACCAAATACCCATCTACGTAGTGCGCGGATATTTCTGCCCAGCAAGGCCACCAGAATCGGGTTATCCGCAAGCGCCCGTAGCTCCAATCCCCGGTTTGCGCGATTAAGCCAAATGAAAAGTAACAGAGTGGCACTTAATGCCAATAGTGGCCCAAACAGCTGTGCTTTGGCCATGACAACACCAAACAGCTCCCAAGTCGAATCCCCCCCTGATTTGAGAACTTTGATTTCATTCCCCCAGACAAGGGCGATAACTTGCACCAACACGAGATAGAAGCCGAGCGAACCGATCAGATGCACTTCAGTAGG
>JALTNS010000502.1 GCA_027000565.1 Rhizobiaceae bacterium
ACATTAAGCGCATCCCCATCGGGATCGCTATCACCGGTGACCCCGTCGGTAATAACATTACCGGTAATCGAAGGACCGTCTTCCGAGGCCGAACCCGTATCATCAACCGCAACAGGCGGATCATTGGACGCATTAATTGTCAAACTGACATTTGTTGTGGTTGTACCATCAAAAATCGCCACATTTATTGGAAAGACACCATCGCTATTGGGGCCTCCCTGTCTGGCAGAGGCATCAACAATTCCGGTAATCCTGCCGTCTGCATTAAGGATTAATCCTGCCGGTAAAACATCCAGAGTTGAGTAACTAAGAGTGTCTCCATCCGGATCCCTTGCAAAATCGGCAATATTCAGCAATTCGGTGGCGGAATAATCATCGCCACTGGCAATCAATTGGTCAGGAATGATGGTAGCAGGATCTGCAGCTATCGGGTTTTCGGGGTCGCTTCCCGGATTTGCCGGATTAACGACAACCGGCCCATCATTGCTTCCGGTAACGGTGATAGCCAGGGTCGCTGTATCTGTGCCGCCATTGCCATCAGAAATCGAGTAATTAATGGTTTCAATTTCAGTTTCGCCGTCATCCAGTCCGTTATAGGAATTACCTGGGTCAAAAGAATATTGCCCATTGGCACTTATGATAAAACTGCCCCCACCGGGCAGAATAACATTTCCCCCAAGAGTAATTGCGCCAAATTCACTCGAATTGGTAGCATCGGTAATTGTCAATACATCTGGAGTAGGCGTCGTATCGGGATCGGTATCGTTGGTTAAAACATTGCCAAAGAGCAGGTTAGCATTTTCATCACGAGATATTGCATCATCATTGGCCGTCGGCGGGTCTTGCACCGGGGTGATGCCGACATTGAGAATACTTGTTACAGTATTTGTACCGTCATTGGCCTGAATGGTCAGTGAACCGCCATCATCATCATTGAGTGACGGCCTATAAGTCAAACCATTGAGCGCATTGTTTAATTGGCCCGGCGTTCCCTGAATGACCGTTTCAATATCATTGGTACCGGTACCCCGCAATATCGCGACACCACTGCCCGGCACGAGAGAAACCGTAGATGTGGCGGTTAGCGTCACAGTCAGAGTATCATTTTCAGCATCAAAGAAGTTGAATCCATTGATGACAATAGCACCATCTTCCTGCACATTGCTCGAAAGGACAGGCAAGGTGATGATTGGCGATTCGTTGACATAAACTATCGGCTGAACCACCGTTGCAGTATCATCAGTTGCGCCATCAAGGGGCGCTGTAGAGGTTGATCCTGTATCATCCAGAGTATCTGTCGTGCCGCTACCATCATCAGCAAGATCAGTAACCTCTCCATCGACACTGGACTCCCCCGTTGCAGTATCTGTTGTATTGTCGCTGTCCAGTCCGCTGCCGCCCTGTTGTTTACCTTCTGACCCACTACCGTCGTCTGCTGGTGGCTCCACACTGCCATCGTCAACCGGTCCATCAAGCGGGGCACCCTCACCCTCATTTTGCCCTTCTTCGGCCGGTGTATTGGCGTTTGTCCCTTCAACGAACTCATCTCCGGCTGCCACTCGGTTTTGTGCCTGCTGATAGGAATTAATTGCATCGGCAATTATCACTTGATCACTGGCCAGATCATCGGCCGTGCGCACAATTTCTTGTGTCTGACCTTCAACCGGAGAAATTATCCATTTGGTGCCAGAGTCTGAGACTTCAGTAATTGTATTGCCACTAAGATCCGTAATTGTGAACTGGCCAAGTGTTCCATCCGGGTCGCGGTTCAGCGATACTTCAACTGTAACAACACCGTTGATTGTCTCGATATCGACTTTCACGGTTGTGCCTCGAATACCCATTGTGGCAACTGGTGTATTCACTTCCATACCGCCGGTTTTAGCAACTTGGCCAGCAATAAAAACAAAGGTGCCTTCTACCAAATTGAAGACACCTGAATTGGAATTACTGGCCGGATCATATATCAGCTCATCCAGCACCATTCGGGATGCCGACGAAAGTGTAAATATTGTTCCATCAACAAATGTCAGGGAAAGGGAACCACCATCAGCGGTTTGCACCACATCATTGGCAAAGACCTTGCTTTTTAACTGCAGCGGTTCAATCGTGCCATCTGCACGCCGTACGGTTGCTCCGCCACTGATATTTTCAACCTGGCCTATTGCTTCTGCACCCGCTGGTGTGCCCGCCTGCGCGTAAGCACCCGGGGTTGCTGGGCCTGCAAGTTTTACAATAACAGACCCGCGAAGCACCGCACCCTGAGGTGAGACGAGGTCAAACGGTATATCATTATCGAAATAATCAACGGCAACGATACTTCTCCCGTCCTGACCGGTGATGACGAGGTCGCCGCCGCTGCGGGAAAAATCGGCCGAAAAAAGGAAGTTTTCGTAGTCGATCGAAATTGCGCCATCGCCAGCAACAGCGCTTATGGTGCGGATCGCCGAACTGTCTCCGGCTTTCGCAGAAATCTCATCAATAATCACAAGACCACCCCATCAAATTGTAATTTTATAAATCTACTGAATTTTAATAACTTCTTTGCTCAGTTTAAAAATGTCTACCAAAATTGTCCTGGTGGTAATAAATAACTACAAGAACATGGCGTCCATTCATGAGACAAAGTACACTATCTTTCCCTGAATGCTTCAGACCTTGCACGCAAAATTGGTTTGAGTAAATAGGATAACACTGTATTGGTACCCGCCTGAATATCTACGGTTGCTACCATCCCGGGAATAATGCGAAGTATATTTTTATTGTCACCCAGATAGTTTTTGTCTGTCCGTATTATTACGCGATAAAAATTCTCTCCCTTATTATCAGAAATAGTATCTGCACTGATACGAACAACCTTACCTTTCAGCGCCCCATAAATCAAATAATCATAGGCGGTCAGTTTTACTGATGCTTGTTCATCGGGTTTAATAAATGCAACATCCTGCGGGCGTATTCGCGCTTCAATCAACAATCCGTCATCTATGGGTACAATCTCCATAATGTCGCGACCCGGCTGAACCACAGAGCCAATTGTTGTTGCATTGATTTTATTAATAATTCCGTTGACCGGTGCACGTAAAAGAGTTCGTGTAACCCTGTCCTTGGCGGCACGCATCGTTTCTTCAATAATGGCGAGTTCGCCAGACACCCGCGCCAACCTCTCCCGGGCGGTTAATATATAGGCATTTCTGGTTGAAGAAATTTTGTTTGCAGCTTCCCTTATCGCAGCCTCCAATTTTGGTTTTGCTGCTATTACAACACTCAAATCACCTTGCAATTCGGCAAGCCTTCCTTGCAGTCGAAGAAGTTCGATTTCCGGAATAACCCCTTTTGAAAACATTTCTTGCGTCAGCTCGGCTTCCCTTTGTAGTGGCACAAGGGTGGTTGCGAGTTTGGTTTCTGTGGCCCCCAGCTCCACCAATTCCGAACGCCTCTGGTCCAACCGGTTCTTCAGCACTTCCAATTCTCCGGACAACTGCAGTCGACGCGAATTGAATACTTCCATTTCGGCCGCAATTGATGCCGGGCTGTTTTTCTTCAGGCTGTCTGGAAAGTTGATTTCTTTCAAAAAATCCGCTTCGGCCAACAGTCGCGCCCGTTCGGCAATCAGTGCTGATTTCCGCCGGCTGATTTCACCAAGTTGTGACGAAAAACCGGTATCGTCTATTTGCATTAATTCTTGCCCTTTTTTGACAAGATCACCTTCTTGCACGGAGATCGAGCGGATGATTCCTCCCTCCAAAGTCTGCACAACTTGCAACTGACTGGAAGGAATTACCTGTCCCTGCCCGGTAGTTACGGATTCAATTTCGGAGAACCCTGCCCAGATAATCAACAACACCAATCCAGCATTAATCAATATAAGAATTGGCCAATAACTGATGCCGCGAGCTGCTGCATCCGCTTTTGAAATATTGTTTGCAAATTCGTCCTCTACCGGGGTTCCAAACATCACCGCCTCACATCACTTTTTTGCACTGATGATACGGAAAGTTTTTTCAACACTTCTTCGCGTGGTCCGTCGAGTACCTTTTTCCCATTATCAAGCACGATAAGTCTCTCAGCAATTGCCGCAAGAGAATGGCGATGGGTGGAAATAACCAGCGTTACATTCGCCTTTTTCAATTCCTTCAACCGTGCAGTAACGATGGATTCCGTGGTATGATCCATGGCATTGGTCGGTTCGTCCAAGAATATAATTTTTGGCTTTCGCAAAAGCAGACGTGCCAGCGAGATAGCCTGCCGCTGACCACCTGAAAGCCTGTTGCCCTTTTCACCGACAAACTGGTTAAGCCCTTCCGGATTTTCAGCAATGAAATAGTCCATTCCGGCAAAATAAAGAGCTTGGGCAATTTCATCTTCCGTGGCATCCGGTTTGCCAAGAATAAGGTTTTCTCTAATGGTGCCGGTAAAGAGCTCGGGATCCTGCGGCAGATAGCCAATACCCTCACGCAATGCTGCTGGCTCATATTGCTGAATCTCGTGATTATCCACCAAAATAACGCCACTTTGCGGTTCGATCAGGCCAATAAACATTTTTCCAAGCGTAGTTTTACCGGAACCAACCCTACCCAATATGCCAACAATAGTTCCTGGTTCTATTGACAGCGAAAATTCGCTGAGGGCGGCCACCTTTGAACCGGGATAAGTGAAATTCAGACCCTGAATGTCAATTTTCCCACGTTTTACCGATAATTCACGCTCAACAACCAGCGAGGTATCTGTTGGCAGCTGCATGAACTGTGAGATTAATGAAAGAGATTTCAGCGCTTGCTGTGCACGAACAATCGTTTGCGAGATATTACCCAATGGGGCCAATACACGCCCGGCCAGAATGTTGGCAGCTATCAGCCCACCGACCGTGATGGCTCCTTCAGCAACAAGATAAACACCCCATACGATTATTACGATGCTGACCGCTTGCTGAGTCAGCATAGTGGCGCTAATAGCAAAATTTGACCAGAAACGGGTTTTGCCACTAACCTGGGAAGAAGCGGCTACAGCGTTCTCCCACTCTTGCTGCATGACCCTTTCACCGTTCAGGCTTTTGACAGTTTCAATACCCAAAAGGCTTTCAACTAATACCAGATGGCGTTTGGCTGACAGCCTTTGGGTTTCTTCAACGGCGCGACCTATAGGAATTTGTGCTATAATTGCTAATATCACGACCACAGGAACAGCCAGTAAAGGCACAATTGCAATTGGTCCGACAATAATCCAAAGCACAAAAACAAAAATCCCGATGAACAAAACATCGATAACGGCGACAAAACTGCTCGATGTAAAAAAATCCCGGACCGCCTCGAAATCCCGAATCTGACTGGATATTGCCGCCGCCCCACCCTGTCTTTCCAGAAGTTTTATGTTCATTGCCTGCTGAAAAAGCGTGGATGCGACTTTCAGATCAATCCGCCGCCCGGCCATTTCCAGGACATTTGTGCGCACCAGCTTGAGCAGCAGATCGAGCAACAGTGCGATGGCAACGCCGCCCGCCAATGTCCACAACGTAATCATGGCCAGATTGGGTATTACCCGGTCATAGACATTCATAACAAATATTGGCAGGGCAAGCCCGAGAACATTAGTGCCAAGTGCCGCCAACATTATCTGAAACCATGCACCTTTGTGATTTCGGATTGGATTCCACAGCCAATGCTCGCGGCTATCGACTGACTTTTGAACAAATGGATCGGTGCGGTTTTCCGTTGCATCACTGTTTTTTGTAATCACAAGCAGCTCACTGCCGACGGTTTTTTGCAGCTCATCTAAACCAATTTCGTGTAAATCACCGTTCCCCTCCGGGTAGACAATATCAAAGTGATTTCGATCATCCGAAATGGATACCAAGACCAGCGGCTTTCCAGTTTTGGTAAACAAGACACAAGGCAGAACAACCGGGTCAAGTCTGGATATTTCCCGCTTGGTAAATTGCGATTTTAAGCCAATGGCTGCAAGAACCCGTGGTAATATCTCCTTGCCGCGCGTTTCGTAATCCTGTGGCAAAACCTGTTCAATTGGTGCTTTGACAAATGGTCTAGAGAAATGGCGTGCAAGCCACTGCGCTGTTGCCATATATTGTGCTGGTGCAGGTTCATCTGCGAACATGGCACGCGCTGTTGCGCCGGTATCAATGTCAGGTTCAATCCCCATCTAAACTCAATCTTCAACAACCTGGCGGCCAACAAATTCCGAATACAAGGACCCGGAACAAAAACAAATGAATTATCGCCGGAAGTCCCGGTTATTTCAGTGGCTCGATATTAACATTGAATATATTCATTGGCCGTGACCTTATCCTGTCCTCGACATTGGGTTCTGCAGCCAGTGAAAATGCTGAAATTCCAAAATACGATGCCAGTTTACTTTGAACCGCCAGCATGCGAAATGCTGAAAACCGGTAGCCCGCCTCAACGCTGATTTGCTGAAAGTGGCTGTTGAACAGAGCTTTTTCTGCATCGAGCACGTCGAGAAGACTTCTCTTGGACAAGCCGTATTCTGAAATATAATCCCGGACAATCCGTCGATTGGTTTGCACCTGCGCGTTCAGCACAGAGTTTCGCTCCCGACCAAGGGTGTATTTGTTCCATACGCGTTCGGCAATCTCGCGTATTTCGCGCACTTTAAGGTCGCGTTGATATTGGGCTTCGCTAACGCGCTCGTTGGATGCTTGTTCAGCGCTGGATGTAATCCCACCATCGAATATATTCCATGACAGCTTTAGACCAACATATAAATCGCTCTGCTCGCCTCTCGATCCACCTCGATCAGCACCGAAGGTAGCGCGGCTTTCTAACGACAATTTCGGCATTTTTCCACTTCTGGTCGCGTCACGAGCGTATTCATTGGCACTAATAATCTTGCCCGCGACCTTCAGACCATAATTATTGGAAACGCTATTCGCCAGCAATAAAGACTTGGAACGGGGCAGGTTTTTCACCCGCGGAATTTTCATACGCCGTCCAGGGTTTGTACCCACTATTTTTCTAAACTTGGCAATCGTGTCCTGATAGGCATTACGAATCTCAATTTCCACCGCTTTGGCAGCAAAAACCCGTTCATTAATCTGGGTTCGATCGCTGGCGGGAGATTTGCCACCGGCAACCCGCGCCCTGATTTTTTCCGATATTTCCCTATGACGCCGAATATTTCGCTTTGCAATACGCAACAACTGACGATGTCGAATAATGTCAATATAAGCTTCAACAGCATCAAGTGCCAACGTTTCAGACGTTGCTAAAACACCATATACCGCACCATCAAGACGCGCTGCATCACGGTATACCCGATTTGCCCGCTCATAACCGTCAAACAGAGTCAGACTCGCTGCAATGCCAATCTCACGGCTGGTTTTCCATGTGCCATTGTCTGTAGCTGATAGTGAGTTCGGGTTTTGAACTTTCTCAAGACCAATATCACCGGTCAATCGTATCTGCGGCAAATATCTGCTTCGTGACTGTTCCAATTCATTGGCAATTGCACGCTGGTTTGCTTTTTTTGCCTTACCGGATGGATTGTTATTAACAGCCATCCGCACCGCTTCTTTAAGGCTCAGTGCCGATGCAGGTATCGGTGCCAAAAAAATAAATAGCAATGATATGAAAATAAGGAACTGTCGAAAATACCACAAACTATGCTTCAACACATCTACGTTAAACATTACTGAATACGGCCCCGCCTTTATATTAACATAAGAAACATGCATTTTAATGTCAAAGGAGTCAACTTACGAGCGAACTACTGATCGATGACCTGAAATCCAATAGTCTGACTCAATTGGATGGTTCTATTAACCCGCGAATTCTCGATATTGATATGGGTTTGTGGTATTTTGGGGCGATATTGCCCCTTGAACAAGTGATCTTGCCTCAAACCCTGTCGGTTTGAACGGTTTTGGTGGATTTTGGGCGCAATTATGCCGCGCTCAGCTTCTCGTGATAGATCAACCGGCGCATGTTATAGGCGATGTTGACCATGCCGATCTTGATTTTGGCACGGGCTATTCCGATTGTTCTGACAAACAAACCCATGCGGTTCTTCTGATCACCAAAAACATGTTCGACCCTGGAGCGAACGGCGGAGCGTTTTGCATTGGCAATTTTTGTGCGCTCCGGCATGGGGCGGCCCTTGGGTTTCTTTTGGTGAATGCGTGATTTAAAGCCGTTCTTGTCCAGCCAGGCCTCGTTCTTTTTCGAGCGATAGGCACTGTCAGCCCAGACATCTGAAGCCGTATTGTTCTTCCTCAGCACATCGCGCAGGTAACGGCCATCATAGGCCGAAGCGCCGGTGACCTTGAAGCCACGGATAAAGCCAAAGCGCCGGTCCGTGGCAATGTGGTTCTTGTAGCCGAATGAAGGAATGGCAATGTCCACATGGCCTTTTTTCTTTGCTCCATCGGCGGTGGTTTTGGCTTTGGAATACTTGATCGACCAGCGCGCATCCACGTCTTTGTGGCGCGCCTTGTGGGGATTATTCCAGATATCTTCGGCACGCTTGCCCTCTTTGATCTGTGCCTTTTCCTCATCCTTCAGCCGCTGTTTGGGAGCAGGCACGATGGTCGCATCGGCGATCTGGCCACCCATGGCAAGATATCCCTTCTCGGTAATCATCGCGTCACACTTTTGAAACAGGGTATCGATCATTGTTGAGATGATGAAGGAAAACTGCGTGAATAGTTCGGTCGATTCCACTGGACTTCGGTCACAAAGGAAGCATGTGTGTTGGTGTGGTTCCAACTGACGTAATTTCTGCCCGCAGTGTCGGGCTTGTCTCGGTGAAGGGTCTGAAATCGGTTCGGGCCAGACAAGGAGACAGGAATGATGACGCAAGCTGCGAAGAAATCCGGACCAACTGCCGGTAATAACAAAAAGACAGGCTCAAAAAGCCCCACCAAGAAATCCAGACTGATTGCGCTGCTTTCCCGCAAGAAGGGATGCGGCATTGGTGTTTTAACGAAAGAACTTGGCTGGCAAGCCCATACCACCCGGGCGGCGATTACCCGGTTGCGGGCCGAGGGAATGAGAGTCATCACAAGTCGATCAAAGGCCGGTCTGACCAACTATCAGATTTGTAAGTCCCTTGATGGCGATGGGTGTAACA
>JALTNS010000503.1:0-1128 GCA_027000565.1 Rhizobiaceae bacterium
AACCAAGCTCGGTGAGAAAGTGGTGGAAATCGCTCCGCCGGCTCCCATTGGTGAATTGGGCAGTGGGTTTGACAAAATTGCTGCGGGGCATGTTGAGCAAATCACACCGTTAACGATTGATAAGACGGATTGATCATTTTGTGATCTCATCTGAATCGGTCGAAGAAAAATAAGACAAAAAACCAGATCACATGTTCAAGGCATTGCCAGTGATTAACCGACAGTTATACCAGTCGTCAATGACTTTGTCCGGTTGCTCTTGTACGCGGCATGTTGTTTTGAGCCTCCAAATCGTTTGCGACGCGGTCAAAGTGATACCCGATGGGTATAACATGGGTATATTCGTTTCGGCATCATTGTGGGAGAACATCTGTTGTTCTCACGTTTTTAGAGACGGCTGTCTGATCAGTCACCCCGGTTTGCCGATGTGTATTGGATCGCAAGGAAAAGAAGAGAAGAACCTTGCCTTTCTTGGTATTGCCTTTTTTGACACCATTCCGTGGGAAATGTGATTGTTATACCGGTTGTCAATGAACTTGTCCGGTTGCTTTTGTACGAGGCATCATGTTTAGGGCCTCCAATTTGTTTACAACGCGGTCAAAATGATACCCATGGGGTTATCAATCACGTTAGATGATCGGTCTATGCTTGTACATCCATCATGACAGGTGTGATGTGTTATACCCAACGGGTATCATTTTGACCGCGTCGCAAATGCTTTGGAGTCTTAAAACAAGCTGCCGCGTACAAAAGCAACCGGGCAAGATCATTGACGACCGGTATACATACTTTATTGTTCACAGGAGACTCGAATATGACTCAACAGTCACCGGGCACCCCAGCTCAAAACCAGGATTATTCTGCAATTGAATGCTCACTGGCCGATGCACACAAAAAATTAAACAAGTTACACGATATTCAGCGTGCCTCACGTGTCCAACTGATGGTACTCATAGGGGCGTTGGTGTTGGTCATGCTGATTTTTGGCGCACGGATTTACGGACGGGTCAAGACAAACTTCAATCAAGATCAAGTCCGCAAACAATTGCTTGAACGTTTGCCGATTCTGGGACAGGATGTCGCAAAGCAGCTTGAACCGGTGTTGCATCAGGTTGCTCCGGTTTATGG
>JALTNS010000503.1:1138-2266 GCA_027000565.1 Rhizobiaceae bacterium
GCTCAAAGAGTTGCCTGATCAGATTCATCAGGACATTCTGGGATTGCTCAAACAATCCATAGAACGCATTGCAGTGTCTATTGGGATGGATGCAAAGAAAACATTCCCGTACCTCGGTGATGAACGTGCCCATGCTGTGATGGAGCATTTTGTCAAGGCATTGGATCGTGAGTCTGAGCAGGTCGTCAAGAAAGCGGATGGTATTTTCGCTTATGAGCTTCAAAAAGTGCATCACATTTTGACACGTTTTGATGTCCCGCCCGTAGGTCAAAAAGATCAGTCTCAGGTCGAGCGGGAGATGATTCATCATCTGCTGATGTATCTGGACAGCCAACTGACAGACGACTCGTCACAATAATGACTGGGACTGTCAGCCTATTGTTTATTTATTATTTATTTCAATTTAAATCATTTCAGAAATGAGATATCGATATGAGTCAAACCCAAGTTCTTGAAGAACGTCTGATGCGCTTACAAGCTACTCTTGATGAGACCATTTCTTCAGCGTCACGCCGCAAATCCACCTCGCTGGTTATTCTTGTAATTGGCCTGATTTCTCTGTCTTTTTATCTGATGGTAGCGTATTACAAAATCGCGGAATTTGATTCAAACGTGGTTATTCTGAATCTCGAAAATTACACGCGACAGCAGATTGATCTTGCTCGCCCCCAACTTGCCCAACAGCTCATTGCCTATGCTCCAACTGCTGTGACACAGCTTGAAAATCTGGTTCGGCGAGCCCCTTCCGAACTGACCAGCCAACTGCGTTATACCATCAAGCAACTGGTCGCAGACGCACTGCCTGATTTAGAAACCCAATTGTATCTTCAGTTAAAAGAAGGCCTCAGCCAGGCACACGAAAAATTGCCGAAAAACGATTCAGGCAAGGTTGATGAACAAGCATTCCGCAAAGTCATGGATAAGATGGCAGGCAATTATGGTCAAGCAATTCAGAAACTCGTGGATCAGATCCATGTGGTTTATACCCGACGGGCCAAAGACATTCTGGCATCACTTAAGCAGCTGGCTGAAGACAAAAACCTGACTGTTTCTCAACAACAACTCAGAGAAGCTATGATTCGGTTTCTACAATTGATGGAAAAGTGGGAGCCTCCAGCAGCAACTCCA
>JALTNS010000504.1 GCA_027000565.1 Rhizobiaceae bacterium
CCATCAATAGTCAGATCAAGCGCGGGCATTTGTTCCAAAGTCGTCAGCGGAACACCAAGCTCGCGACACAGTTCGGCCGTACGCTCCGATGTCGGTACACCGATGATCTTCAGACCCTGTTTAACTCTTTCAGCAAGCAAGCGGACAAATGCATCCGCGGTGGAACCGGTACCAATGCCAAGTTTCGCGCCATCCTTGATATATTCCAGGGCAGCTCTTGCAGCGGCTGTCTTCAAATCATCTGCCATTTGAACCTTCATGGGGGTTGTGGGCCATCAATCACACAACAAAACCATCACCGATAAATCATAGTACGGAATGATTCTGTCCTGTTCGTTTCGAAATTTGCGTGTTATGCGCGACTGCTATCACGAAGACAAAAAAAAGGCGATAGATTTGAATGATAATTTGAAACCGGTACTGGTACTTGATCTTGATGGTACATTGATCGACAGCAAGCCCGATCTTGTCGCCGCCGTCAATGCTGCCATCAAAGTTGAGGGCCTGCCTGCAGTGCCGATGGAGGTTGTCGGTGAAACTGTCGGTCAGGGTGCCCGGGCGATGATCGCACGAGTGTTTGAACACCATCAAAAGACGCTAACCAAGGAGACCGGTGACCGCCTTTTTACGCTGTTGCTGGATTACTACACTAACAACGTCGCCGTATATTCCACCCCCTACGCCGGAGTTCAGGTTGCACTAGACAAGTTTCGTGACAATGGCTGGTTGCTGGCGGTCTGCACCAACAAACCGGAAAAACTGGCCAGGTTGTTGTTGCAAGCCACCAATATGGATACGCAGTTTAGCGCAATATGCGGCCTTGATACCTTCGATGTCTGTAAACCTGATGGCGGCCACATTATCAAAACCATCGAAATGGCCGGTGGGAATTTGGCCAGGTCCGTCATGGTGGGGGACACTGCAACCGACATCAATGCCGCCATTAATGCCAAAATCTCATCAATAGTTGTGGATTTTGGATACTCGGCAATTCCCGTTGGCGAACTGGGAGCAACAAACGTTATTTCGCATTTCGACGAATTATGGCCCGCAATTCAGGCATTTGACAAATACCCGACAAGTTAGAGCACTAGTTTTACCCCGCTAGTCTATGCGCTGCTTCGTGCTGCGCTGGTTTTTCTCAATGCTTTCATGAGGTATTTGTCGCGGTCATAAACGTCATAGTAGTATTTCACATCGCCCGCAGCATTGGGCCAGGCAGTAAAATAAGCGACATAGACCGGCACCTTGGTTTTCAAAAACTGGGTTTTGTTTTTTCCAGTGGCGATCCGCGATTTGACAAAGCTGACATTGGTGCCCAGCACAGCAGCCGCCATTTTTTGCGGTTGCTGCAAACGTACGCAGCCGTGGCTATAGGCGCGAGTAGTGCGCTTAAACAGGCCCTTTGCCGGGGTATCATGCATATAAATTGCATGTTTGTTGGGGAACAGAATTTTCAGACTACCCAAGGCATTTTTGGGTCCCGGCGTTTGGCGGACATTATAGCCAAAATTACTGCCAACCTGATTCCAGTTGACGCTGGCCGACGAAATGCGTGTGCCCGAGGGTGTTGTTAATTCATAACCACTTTGGTCAAGATAGGATGGATTCTTGCGCAGTTTTGGCAGCATTTCATTGACAAGAATCGAACGCGGTACCCCCCAATAGGGATTGTAAACCACCTTCTCGATTTTATCGTAAAAGAAGTTTGTCTGGTTGGATTTTTTACCGACAACAATTCGCATGGAAAATTGCTCTGCACCACCCGCAAGATAGGTCGCTCGATATGCCGGCTGGTTGATAAACACATAACGTCTGCCAAAATTGCGCGGATGCCAGCGCAATCGCTCCATGGCAAGAATAACCCGGTTTATTTTTGTCGCAACCGGGGTATCGCTGAGTTTTGCAACCGAACGCCTGCCTACAATTCCGTCAGGCTTGAGTTTATTTTCCTTTTGAAAGGCTTTCACCAGTGCCACCAGGTCTGGCGTATATTCTTCTGCCCCCTGATAGTTCGCAAAGGTATCAGCAAATTCCGTCCGCAGTTTTTCTGAACTTTTGTTCTCAATAGCTTTAACGATGTTCGGTAATTCCACATGGGATTTGCCGGGTTTCAACAGCGTATCGGGGGCGATGACAATAGCGCTGTCAACGCTTTGGCGAAGTGTTGCCAGTTCCTGCCGGAATGTCTCAAAAGATGGATGGCTCGGCTGCAAAGACAAAAGATAGGAGGACGGACCGTTGTTGTCAGCATTTGTTTTTGTTGTGGACGGGGCTGGAATTTGGTCACTTCCAACACTGGCCGTTTGCAGCAATGCTTCGGTTTCAGCAGGTGCGGTTGTGAATTTTCCCGGACGATTTACAGCCGCAAACAACTTTGCGACAACCTGTTTGGCATTTAGTTTTTTACCCGGGAAATCATGGTAGCCGCTTAATTTATTCGGATTTACCCGGCCGCCATTGGCATCCAGTGCATAACGCACCGCGCGAAGTGTCATGGCAAACTCGAAATTGATCAAGGCCGCATACTCCTCGTCAGATACCGATTCGCCGGTACTGAACGCCGGTAGTTCGACATTATAATCTGCTGCATCAAGGCCATATTCATCGGCCGAATTCAAAACGCCCAACAGCGCGTTCGCATCCTGATTTGGGCCATAATTGGAAACCCACATAAATTGCGGGTTGGCGCGATAATGAGCGGTGACTGCTTTGATGATATCGGCGCGGGCAGTTGAATCTATGGCGCTTGTCTTTCGCAGTGCTTCAACAAACAAAGATGGATTTGCAGCATTGCTTTCCGCTTGCGATGTTGTGCTCGCCAATGCGCCGGCAATTGCAGCAATCTTGATCTTCTGCATTGGTTTTGCACGATAATTGAAAAAGCGTGCGGTTTTAACTTTTTTAACTTTGACCACAGCTTTGGAAGCGGTTGATTGTGGTTGACGCCTATAGTCCCGCGACTGCTGCGATTGTTTGCCAAACAGCAATTTAATCAGTGATTGAGCCTCGACCTTGCGAACCGGCATTGCAAGGGAGATCGAAATTGCGGCAAGCAATACAAGAGCCGATTTTTTGGTTACAATACTCATCTCATCACCGCCTTTGAGAAACCCGAAGAATTATGGCTATCAACCTCCTCCTAATATAGTGGCGGATAGCCAACTGATAAAGGATTAATGTCCAAGAAATGCCCCTGAAAGGTGGCTGGACCGCGACAGATCGTAGCCATAATTGTTTGATCAAGGCGTGTGCGACGAAATCGTATTTCGATAATTGAAGCCTGATTGGAATATCAGTTCTTGCGTGATTGGTTCTGCCCGATTACCACTATATCACATTCGCGAATTCAAATACGATCAAAGGCTGCAAACCCTCCATGACCATCAATAAATCAGTAATTGACGCCATCGGAAACACGCCACTCATTCGCCTTAACCGGGTTTCAGAAGATACCGGGTGCGAAATTCTGGGCAAGGCTGAATTCATGAACCCCGGTCAGTCGATCAAGGACCGCGCAGCATTGTCTATCATTCGCGATGCGGTAGATGCCGGAAAAATTCAACCGGGAGGGACAATTGTTGAAGGTACTGCCGGCAATACCGGTATTGGCATAGCCATGGTCGGGAATGCGCTGGGATTCCGCTCGGTGATCGTCATGCCAGACACCCAGAGCCAGGAAAAGAAAGATGCAATTCGGGCATTTGGTGCCGAATTGGTTGAAGTTCCGGCGGCACCTTATAGAAACCCCAATAATTTTGTACATATTTCGCAGCGCATTGCAGAACAATTGGCCAAGAGTGATGCAAATGGTGCCGTTTGGGCGCAGCAGTTCGACAATGTTGCCAACCGGCAGGCGCATATTGATGCCACCGGTCCAGAAATATGGCAACAAACCGGTGGCAAAATAGACGGCTTCATTTGTGCCGTTGGTTCCGGTGGCACATTGGCCGGTGTCGCTACAGCGCTGCGAGCTCAAAACAAGGATATAAAAATCGGTCTGGCAGATCCCGGCGGTGCTGCGCTCTATGAATATTACAAAAATGGCGAACTAAAATCCGAAGGAACGTCTATTACCGAAGGCATCGGACAAATCCGAATAACTGCCAATCTGGAAGGGTTGGAAGTGGATTTTCCCTATCGGATTACGGACAACGAGGCGTTGCCCTATATATTCGATCTGATGCAACATGAGGGACTGGCGCTTGGCGGGTCTTCGGCAATCAATATTGCCGGCGCGGTTCGCATGGCCAAAGAACTTGGTCCCGGCCATACGATCGTGACCATTCTGGCAGATTATGCCACCCGTTATCAGGCGAAACTGCTAAATCCCGAATTTCTGCGTTCGAAAGAATTACCGGTTCCAACATGGATGGAAGCAAAAAGCAGCATCGAAGTTCCGTTTGAGGATGTTGAATAATGGCGTACAGCACCAAACCTTTGTTTATCGACGACGCGTATCTTGCAACCACCAGGGCCGTTGTGGTCGCAATCAATGGTCGGGGTGGCATCATTCTCGATCAAACCAACTTCTATGCAACAAGTGGCGGTCAGCCGGGTGATAGTGGTCATCTGGAACGCGCCGATGGCACAAAGGTCGAAATTGCGCTTGCCGTGTATGGCGAGAGCAAAGAAGAGATTGTTCATGTACCACAAGCTGATCAGTTGTTACCAGAAATTGGTGAAAAACTGACCTTGAATATCGACTGGCAGCGACGCCACAAATTGATGAGGATGCACACCGCTCTTCATCTGCTCACCGTGGTTGCCCCCTACCCGATTACCGGTGCGAGCGTTAGCGAAGATGTATCGCGACTTGACTTTGATATTCCTGAGCTGACCACTGACAAATTTGAAATCAGCAGAAAACTGATGCAGCTGGTCACAGAGGATCACCCGGTTTTTTCCCGCTGGATTACCGACAATGACCTGGAGGCCAACCCGGGATTGGTGAAATCCAAGAATGTTCGCCCGCCTAAAGGTCAGGGCCGGGTTCGTCTGGTGTTGATCGGTGAAGAAGGTTTGGTGGATACCCAGCCCTGTGGAGGCACCCACGTATTGAAAACCGGTGAGATTGGCGATATTCACATTGCCAAGATCGAAAAAAAGGGCAAACAAAACCGGCGTTTCCGCGTTGCGTTTGGCCCAATGCCGGAATGAACTGACCTGAATTTACTGACCCATACAAAGGTACATCCCATCATGAGCAATTCTGCACAATCCGTCACGCCACAATGGTTGGCAGAACACCTTGATGATCCCAAGGTAAAAATTATCGATGCTTCCTGGTATATGCCGGGGGCGGAAATGAATGCCCACGAAATTTATGAAGAAGGGCACATTCCAGGCGCAGTTCAATTTGATATTGATACAATAGAAAAGCCCGATTCCGGCCTGCCACACATGCTGGCATCGGAAGCGGATTTCGCCGACGCCGTTGGCAAACTTGGTATTCGCGAAACCGACACCATTATTATTTACGATGGTATCGGGGTGTTTATGGCCGCATCGCGTGTGTGGTATAATTTTGTTATTATGGGAGCCAAAGACGTGCGCCTGCTGGCCGGTGGCATGCCCGCGTGGACCCGACTAGATTTGCCGGTGGAAAAGGGGCGGCCAGAACCCAAAGCCGTTACTTTCAATGCCGAATTTGATGCAAGCCGGGTCAAAACTATTGAGGATGTAAAACAAGCACTTGAAGACGGTAGTGCGCAGGTATTGGACGCTCGTGCCCGTGAGCGGTTTACTGGTGAAGTTAATGAAAGCAACCCGGCTTTGAAAAGCGGGCATATGCCAGGTGCCATCAATGTCCCCTACAACCCGTTGATGAGACTTGGAGAATACAAAGACCCTGAAACTCTGCGTGCTATTTTTGACGAGGCCGGGGTAGATCTCGACAGGCCGATTATCACCACCTGCGGATCAGGAGTTACCGCATGTGTTCTCAATTTTGCACTCGATATACTCGGCCATAAAAATCATGCGATGTATGACGGCTCTTGGACAGAATGGGGTGCTTCCGACAACGTTGAAGTGGTTAAGGGCGCCTGATTTCCTGATCGGGCCACGGGAATTACCCTGTGTGATGAAATAAACTTGCGTGTTCGGGTTTTCTGGTCAAAATGCAGCAATGACTCTTGATCAGATAATGTTATTCAGCCTTTTTGGCGGTGTATTCGTGATGCTCCTTTGGGGCAAGTTTCGTTACGATCTGGTGGCGTTTTCGGCTCTGCTTGTGGCTTTGGTGCTGGGGCTGGTATCAACAGATCAGGCCTTCTCCGGATTTGGTCACCCCGCAACCGTAATCGTTGCACTTGTTTTGGTGATATCTAGTGGATTGCAGAATTCCGGCGCTATTGACCTCATCACCCGGCGCCTGATCGATACCGGTCGAGCAGTCAGCACCCACATTGCCATCATGAGCGCAGTTGGCGCTGTACTTTCAGCCTTTATGAACAATGTTGCTGCCATGGCATTGTTGATGCCGGTGGATATACAAGCTGCTATGAAAGCGGCGCGCCCGATCAGGCGCACATTAATGCCATTGTCATTTGCAACCATCCTTGGCGGTATGGTGACTCTAATTGGCACACCGCCAAATATTATTATCGCATCCTACCGCGAAAAAGCGGTGGGCGAACCTTTTGCTATGTTTGATTTTGCACCGGTGGGCTTAAGCGTTGCCATTGTTGGCATTGCCTTTGTTGTGATCATCGGGTGGCGGTTAATCCCGAAGGAAGACGATGCGGGTAGTAAAAAAGACGGATTGATCTCACTTGAAGGTTATGTGGCCGAGTTGGTGGTCCCGGAAGGTTCTTTGGCGGTTTCCCAGATTGTGCGTGACCTTTATCCCGAAGCCGACAAGGAAGGTGTGGAAATTCTCGGCGTAGTGCGAAACGGCCGACGGATTGGCGGTTTTGGCGCCACCGTTGAATTGCGCGCCAATGACATGCTTATTGTCGAAGCTGCTGCGGAAGACATCGACCGGTTTCGCGGAACCCTCAAACTGGAATTTTTTGGTGAGCAGCCAACCGGCGATACAGTTACCGGTGGCTTAAAGCTGCTTGAGGTTGTTGTTCCACGCGATGCCCGAATCGTTGGCCGCTCGGCAATCTCGCTTCGACTTCGCGCCCGGCGTGGCGTCGCTCTGCTTGGTATATCCCGGCAGGGGAGACGCTTTAAAAACCGGGTTCGCCACGAACCGGTACGGGCAGGAGATATTCTTTTATTGCTCGGGCCCGCCGAAGTATTGGGCGATGTTGTACACTGGCTCGAGGTTCTGCCGCTGGCTGAGCGCGGTTTGAGCGTTACGCAGCATAGTCGCGCCGGACTCGCGGTCGGAATTTTTGCAGTTGCAATAATCATTGCTTCATTTGGATTGTTATATCTGGCAACAGCGTTGGCCATCGTTGTGGCACTGTATGTGGTGCTCGATATCGTGCCGATCACCAGTGTTTATGACCGGATAGAATGGCCGGTTATCGTACTTCTTGGCAGTATGATCCCACTTGGCGTAGCACTGGAAAACTCGGGCGGAACTGAATTAATCGCCGCTAACATCGTAAACTTTACCACCGGCCTGCCCGCCTGGGCTGTGCTTACCGTATTGATGGTGGTGGTAATGACTCTTTCAGATATTTTGAATAATACGGCAACCGCCGTTATCGGAGCGCCAATTGCGGTTGATATCGCCACCAAACTCAATGTAAATCCCGACCCGTTTTTGATGGCCGTTGCAATCGCAGCGTCTTGCGCATTTTTGACTCCCATCGGCCACAAGAACAACACGCTCATCATGGGACCGGGAGGCTATAAATTTGGAGATTATTGGCGCACCGGACTGCCGCTTGAGATTCTAGTTGTGGCAGTTGCTGTGCCGGCAATACTGCTTTTCTTTCCGCTGTAAGATGAAATATTAACGATAGGTATCAACAAAATTTCTTAGAATTTGCGCAGGAACATCAACTTTTTCGCGATGGCACTGGTCGATGAGGGTATCTGCTTTTGACGGCGGAAAGTACCCAAAATTCTTGTAGAGCCTGATGCGGGTTTCAAAAACCTTGCTGTCCGCTTCCGGATGGAACTGGGTGGCATAAATATTATTTTTGTATCTGATCATCTGAAACGGACAGGGTTCAGATTGAAGAAGATGGATACAACCTTCCGGCAGTTCCTGAACCGCTTCCTTGTGACCGACAAAGGCCATGAACCTGTCTGGTAAACCTTTCAAAAGTTGATCATTTTGCCCATCTCCGGTCATTTTGCACTCGACGGCACCGACCTCTTCGAAGTAACGCTCCTTGTTTACCCGCCCCTTTAAATGGTGAGCGAGAATACCCAACCCGTAACAGCAACCAAGAAACGGGACATCGTGATCCACAATTATCGGCATCAACGAAAAAATTGCATCTTCAACCCGTTTGTCCATATCGGATTTGCTGTCCTCATCGTCACTTACGCAGCCCGGGCCTCCGCCGACTATAACTGCGGCATAGTCGGACATATCTATTCCTGAGAGTAACGATTCTCGATCAAGCCTAATTCTGGTTGTCTCGGAACGAGACAGACCACCTTTGTCAAGAAAGGCTTCAAATTCATCATCGGATGCTTTGGTCTCGGGACGAAGTTGCAAAACAAGGAATGTTTTCAAAATTGTTGCCCATTTCCTCGTTCGAGGTTTACGATTTTTAGCAAAACCGACCCCATGTCTCCGGGTCGGACCTTTGCAGAATTGGTGACCCCTGCAGGATTCGAACCTGCGACATCCAGCTTAGAAGGCTGGCGCTCTATCCAACTGAGCTAAGGGGCCAAATTCTTGAGCCGCTTTCGCGCAAACGGTTACAGCAGAAACGCGAATTTCTCAAGTGGATTTACTGACTGTGTAGCGATGAAAAATCAGCGACCGGTAACAGTTAAAAATACCGACCGCGATATTTTTCCGGTGCTTAGAAGAAGCTGCGCCGCTGCCACCAACCACCTTTTTTCGGCTTGTCGTCTTCCTTTGCGGGCTCCGATTCTGCAACGGGTTCGGTTGTTGTTTCGGCCGTATCAGTCTTTGCCTTGCGCCGTGT
>JALTNS010000505.1 GCA_027000565.1 Rhizobiaceae bacterium
ACAACGACGTCGGCGCCACCCAGGCTATGGCCTACCCAACCCCGTCAGCCAAACGCAAGGAGACATTCATGCTGTTTGGTTCTCCGATGGGTCAACAGGGCAATGTGGTCAATCCGGGCGTCAATGAGTTAATTTTGCCGGACTACAAGCATGTATGGGCCGATATCCGCAAAATTGCCGATGCGCCGGATGCAGTAAAACATCTCTCTTTCAAGTCGAAAGAATATGTCTCTGTTTGATAATAACCCAAGGCAATCAAATAATACCGGGCATCCTGAAATGGGTGCCCGGCCCGTTATTGCGCCTGAGGTGCCGGAAGTCCTTCCGATTGCCGCGGTCGTTTTCAAGCGTGGATTTGATATCGACAAGCTGCTTGTTGATACTGGCTATCAAGCCAAAAATAACGGCATTGCAGTTGGCGGGCTTATTCAGGAAACACTTGGCGGCATAGGCGGCTGCGCTCAAAGTGTGCATGTGGTTGATGTTCGCTCGGGTGAAAAATTCGATATTTGGGAAGACCGGGGCCCCTGCGCCCGCGGATGCCGGTTAAATGAACATGGGCTGGCTGTTTCAGAGCAAATTATTGACCGTGCCATTGCGGACAAGGTCGATTTGCTGATTATCAATCGCTTTGGCCGCGCTGAAAGTCTCGGCCGCGGTTTGATCGGTTCTTTTGTTCAGGCGTTGGAAGCCAATATTCCGATCCTTACCAGCGTTCGAGATCCCTATGTTGAAGCCTGGCAGGAATTTCATCAGGGTCTGGCCATTGATCTTGAAAATGACGATGCACTCCTGGATAATTGGGTAAAAAATATTTGCACAAACAATTAGATGCAAAGTTAAAAATAGCTGCTCAATCACAGCTTGAACCACCTGAATAACAGAAATGGCAATTTGCCTCACAGGGTGAGCGCGCAATAGGCTCCACCTCGATATCCGCTGGTGAGTAATATATTGATGATTGAAGAATTCTGATCAAAGTGCAGTCCATCGAAACAGACGAAAGATTGTGGTGATCACGACATTCTGGCAAAATTTTCCTGGGGCGGAGGAACTTGAGGTACATGTCAATCCCTCTGGCTGCACCCGCGAGCAACGCTTTAACGATCCCAAAAGAAAGTTGTGATAGATCAATTTGAGCCTATCCTGTTTGCAATCCTATTGGAGATCATTGTGGCCAAAAATTCTTCTGACGTTCTGGATGATGGACGTCTTGGTGAGATCGAAAAACTGACACGGAAAGTATTTGGCCAGTCGCCGGACAGGGTGGCATTTCCTGGTGGCACCCACCGCACCGCATTCATTGCCGATATAGGCGGCAAAATGTATGTGCTGGCCAAAAGGGGCAACAAACACGACGCCCGTCTTGAGGCGATTGTCCTGAAGACCCTTGCCAAAACCGGGCATACGCCAGAATTTATTGCTCTGCAGGGACGGTGGCTGGTGCAGCAATGTATCCCGGGGCCGCGGCTGCCGGTTGTGCTTGATCAGGTGGAAAATATGGAGGAGCGTGAAAAGCTGCTCAGCGACGCATTGCATTCGCTGGTCGTTTTGCATAATGCCGCCCATGAGGAGCGCTTGCAGCACCGGGTGCCGAAAATCGGTGTAGTGAAAAACTGGCTTGATAACAGAATTAGGGAGACCGACACTGTTTCTGATCTGCTTGGCATTGCCAAACCGGAATTGAACAGATCCGCAATTGCTGATGCCTTGAAGGCAAGTCACAAGGATTTCGTCAAATGGGATGCAAGACCGGGCAATGCGCTGGTTCATAATGACGTTCACTACTGGTTTGACTGGGAGGATTGTGGTCGCGGGCGCGCTCTTGATGATTTGACTTGCGTGTTGAGCGATGAATGGTCACTCATTGATGCTGCCGGCGAAGATCGCCTGATAGAAAAATTCCTGTCGGCATTTCGCCGTGATTATTCCGAAGACGAAGCCTATCGGTATTTGATGATCTCAGGTTTGGTGCAGATATCGTTCCGTTTGCGTTTGGCGATCAAGTACAAACTTGAAGATAATAACTGGTGGAGCCGCAGCAAGTGCCTGGCTGGTGATAAGGTTGGTGTTACGCCTCAGGAAGTTGGCAGGTTGTGCGAGCGAGGCACCCGCTGGGCAAAACGTGTTGGCCTGTTGCTTCCCTATGTGGATTGGATTGACCAGGTATCAGAACGGCTTGAATTGCCTGCTTCGAAAAAATCCGACAACAAACAATTTGCAGCCTGAGCTTCGTGCTATCAATCAGCGCATACGTCGCAT
>JALTNS010000506.1 GCA_027000565.1 Rhizobiaceae bacterium
GGGCATAGTATTTTTGGGCGAACTGCTGTTGCCAAGACACGCCATTGGGTTCGGTTTTATTTTGGTCGGCCTTCTGGCAATAGATGGCCGCCCAATAATCTATGTGCGAGAATTTTTGGGCAAATACCGTTTTTGAATCTGTATTCAGGCAGCTTCCGCGCTGGCGCTTTCCGCATCATCACCATTGCCATCATCGGCGCGTAAACCCAGCATATGGCAGATGGCATAAACCAGGTCGGCACGGTTCATGGTGTAAAAATGGAAATCGTTAAACCCGCGTTCCACCAGATCAAGCACCTGCTCGGAACCGACAGCAGCAGCAACAAGTTCTTCGGTGCCCGGATCGTTTTCCAGGCCCTGAAACCGTTTTGACAGCCAGTCGGGAATATGAGTGCCGCATTTGGAAGCAAAGCCTGACAGGCTTTTGAAATTGTGGATGGGTGCAATACCCGGCACAATCGGAATATAAATTCCGGCCTTGCGCACCCGCTCGACATAGGCCTCAAACACATCATTATCAAAACAGAATTGGGTGATCGCGCGGGTTGCGCCATTGTCGACCTTGCGCTTCAGCATGTCGATATCGGTGGCAAAATCCGGGCTTTCCGGGTGACGCTCGGGATAGGCGGCAACGGTGATTTCAAAATCAGCGAAAGCTTTCAGTCCGGCCACCAGTTCGGCGGCATTTTGATAGCCGTCCGGATTGGGCACATAACGGGTGCCAACACCACCCTTGGGATCGCCGCGCAGGGCAACAAAATGGCGCACACCTGCCTGCCAGTATTCACGCACCACCTCGTCAACTTCTTCGCGACTGGCATCGACACAGGTCAGATGCGCTGCCGGCAAAAGATCAGTCTCCTTGCAAATGCGCGAGACGGTTTCATGGGTACGCTGGCGGGTGGAGCCACCGGCACCATAGGTGACGGAAACAAAGGAAGGCCCAAGCGGCGCCAGCCGCTCAATCGAGTTCCACAGGGTTTGTTCCATTTTATCATTTTTCGGTGGGAAAAACTCAAATGAAACATTGATATCCACATCACGCATAGCGCGGCGTGACAGTCGGGAGACACTCATGCAACCAGTTCCTTGTTTTGGGTGGCGGAGTTTTCCGCCATTAAAATGCGTTGATCGCGGGCCAGCCACAACGTTACGGTCAGATTATTTGTTTCAGATTTTTGCGGTGCCACATCGCGAACTTCGATCACTTCGAGATCCGCTGCCTCCAGCCATTCGCACATCTGTTCATGTGAAAAGCCAAGTCGCAGATGGGCTGATTTTTCACGCAGGAAATCGAGATCATGCGGGGCAAAATCGACGATTAACATCGTGCCTGACGGGGCCAGTGCACGGGCCGCTTCGCGGATAGCCAGAGCCGGGTCGTCGAGAAAATGCAATACCTGATGGATGGTCACCAGATCATAAGAATTACGTGGGGTTGGCAACTGGTAAATCTCGCCGTGGCGAATTTGCACATTGTCGATACCAGCTTTTTCGAGATTGACCCGGGCGTACGACAACATATCGTGGCTGCCATCAAGCCCGGTTGCGCGCTCATAAAGCGGGGCAAACAGCTCCAGTACCCGGCCGGTGCCGGTGCCAAGGTCGAGCATGGTGTTGAACTGGCGATCACCAATCATCTCGATCATCGCCGCTTCAACCTGCTCTTCGGAAGCGTGCAATGAACGAAGCTTGTCCCAACTTGCAGCGTTCTTGTCGAAATAAACTGCCGCCCGTTCAGCGCGTTTGGCCCTGACAGCCTCAAGCCGCTCACCGTCGCGGGTAAAGAGATGATCTTCGACGTCAACCTGATCAATCATGAATCGGTTGAACGCACCAGCCACCCCCTCATCACTGCTGCGAAAATAGGCCCAGGCACCTTCCTGGTAGCGTTCGGCCAGACCGGCTTCGACCAGCAGTCGCAAATGCCTTGAAATCCGCGGCTGCGACTGGCCTAGAATTTCGGTAAGGTCACTAACGGTCAGATCAGACTTGCACAAAAGAGCGATCAGCCGCAGCCTTGTATGTTCACCGGCTGCGCGCAAAAATGCTACGCTGCGATCCAGCGTAAGGCTTTCTGATTTGTTGGCTTGCTGCAGCATCGAGATAGAAAAAATCCCTGTTAAACGATATAAAGATATGTTTATATCATTTTTAGCGATCAATCAAGTCTTGCATTTCCAGTTTTATTTTCATCTGGCCATTCGGCCAGTGTTATTTGTTGTTTGATTGCTCAAATCTTGCGCTTCGCTGTGCTCAAC
>JALTNS010000507.1:0-4732 GCA_027000565.1 Rhizobiaceae bacterium
TGCTCCTGGTTTGTGTTGGTTGCCAGACCATCCGGGATATAAAATCTGGACGCGGGTTAATAATTTGCCGGATTGTCCAGCTGAAGGCTACAAAACATCTGTCTGACTATATGGTCATCAATTGCCAGACCGTGTCGAAACAAAGGCTTGAAGCCTATCTGTGGCACTATAGAACACCAATGTATCTTGAGTATTTCGCTATGTAACTGCGGTGTAACAATTTAAAAAAACATAATCAGCAGGCTGTGACCGATGGTTCCAACAGCCGCCAGAAGAATAACAATCAAGGTTATCACTGTGCCGTAATAGCGTTGCCAGCGTGGTGCGTCTTCCTGAATAAAGTGCCAGGCATGGGCCAGCCGGGCAAGCGTGAACGCTAGCCCCAGCCCGTGTAAAACCAGTGCGGGTGTTCCCAGAACGGCCATGATAAACAACAATGTCAATACAATGCCCATGCTTTCAATTGCATTGGCGTGGCCACGCATGGTGCGTTCAAGATGTTTGTTACCATCATTGCCAATTGATATCTTGTGTTTGGCGCGTAATCCGATAGTGGCGAATGCGAGCCACAACAAGATCAGTGCGTTTAACCCGGCATAAAGGCCGACGATTGCGATCAGGGCGGTGTTCATGTTGGCTTTCCTAGTAAATCAAGAATTGTGGCATTGCACGTCATCAGGCCCGGCCCAGTACCAGACAGGCATTTTGTCCGCCAAAACCGAATGAGTTTGACAGCACGTTATCAACATTTGCCTTGCGGCTGACATCGGGCACCACGTCAAGCGGAATATCGGGGTCCGGGTTGTTGTAATTAATGGTGGGAGGAATGATCCCTTCACGGATTGTCATCACCGAGAACACAGCTTCAATTGCCCCGGCAGCAGTCAGCGCATGGCCAATCATCGACTTGTTGGAGGATATTGGCAATTGATGAATGGCATCGCCAAACACTGCTTTGAGCGAGTTGTATTCCATGCGGTCGTTTTCAGGGGTCGATGTACCATGAGCGTTGATATAGCCAATTTCACTGGAATCAACGCCAGCATCATCAAGGCCGCGTTGAACGGCCGCAATAACCGGTGAGCCATCGGGTGACGAACGGGTGCGGTGAAAATCATCGGCCTTTTCGCCACATCCACGAACGATGGCCAGCACTTTTGCGCCGCGTGCGGTGGCACTTTCCAGCGATTCAAGAACCAGCGCACCCGCGCCTTCAGCCATAACAAAGCCATCACGGTCATTGGAAAATGGTTTTGCCGCTTTTTCCGGCTCATCATTCTGGGTGGTCAAGGCAGACAACAGCGAAAACCGCACCAGTGATTCAATTTGAACGGAACCATCGGTTCCGACACACAGGGCCGAAGTGCATTCGCCCCGACGAATGGCCTCAACGCCCATCTGGATGGCGGTGGTGCCGGATGCGCAGGCGGTTGAAAGCGAAATAGGCAGGCCCCTGGTGTGATATTTCTCGGCCAGCAGGTCAGCCGTGCGGCCAAACTGAATAAGCTCGAACATATCTTCACGTTTACGATCGCGTACACTTTCAAGCATCTTGTCATAGCCGGTTGCGCCGCTTTTTACCGGCTTTTGGTAAATATCAAAGCGATGCTGCCACTCAAGTTCCACCGGCGGTGCTGCGAGAAACAGCGGCCCGGGAAATTCACCATTGGCAAATCCGGCTTCATCAATGGCCTCGCCAGAAGCTGTATCGGCCAGGGCATATGACAGGGCAGGGGCGGATAGTGGATCAACATCCATGAAATCGACTGTTCCGGCAACGGTAGTGCGCAAGCCCTCGGTCGAAAACCGGGTAATGCGGTGGATGCCTGACTTTCCTGCTGTCAGATTGGCCCAATTTTCCTGCTTGCCCGTGCCAAGTGAGGAGACCACGCCCATTCCGGTAATCACTACAACCGGTCGCCCCTTGTGATCGTTATATTGCTCGCTCATGTCTGATCTCCTGCAACGCTGGATACAAGCGCCATTCCTTCGCCGCGCCAGTGGCCAAAACAGGATACCAAAACCTGTTTATTATTGCCGCCGGATTCAATTTCACCATCCTCGAATGGTGGATAAAACGTACCATTGGATAATGATAAGGCAGCCAGCGCCACGCCGAGCGGAAACTGTGCCTCAACCGCATGGCCAAACTGATTGCCGTAACAACGCACCGGCGCGTCGGCACCAAGTACAGCCATTTCTTCGTGGTAAATATCGGAAATTGCGGTTGCTGCTGATAATACCGGCACGTCGCTTGCGGCCTTCAGGCATTCACGCATTGCCGTACCGCGTTTTTTGGCACCACCTTCAACTCGGCTGCCATGATCAGCAACAACATTGTCGATGCGGGCATAGGGTTTTTTGCCCCGCGCTTCGGCATGTTCACGGGATTCAAGCACCAGAAAAACACCAACACTGCCAAGAATGATGCCACCATTTCCGGATTTTACCCGGGCAGCGACTCCAACCGGCGGATCAGTCCACAGGTAGTGACCAAGTTCAAAGGTCAGCATCATATCACGGCGGGCAGCACTATAGGCACCACCAACGAGCATATGGTTGCTTTGGCCGGAACGGATACGCGCAGCAGCGGTTTGAATGGCAGAAATGCCCGCACTTTCTTCGCCCATAAATGTACGCGAGGAGCCGGTAACCTTGTGCACGATCGAGATATTACCAGCCAGCAGGTTAGACAATTGTGCCAGGAACAGGGTGGGGCGCAAATCGTTTGACAACCGTTCATTCAACAGGCTGTCGCGTTCGTTTGCATGAAGCGCATCTTCATGAATGGCACTGTCGGTTTCGATGTCACGTTCTCCACCACCGGCAGCGACAATCATATCCATTGTCGAACAAAAACCTTCATCACCCTTAATGCCGGCATCATCGAGCGCCATGCCTGCAGCATAGGTGCCGATTTGCATCCACGGTTCCATTTGTCTTTTGTCACGGCGTGATATCTGATTGGCCCAGTCAGGCTCGCTTAGTGGATGAAAGCTGTAGGGCGCAATTTCTTCGCTGTTGATTACCGGGGCCGCGACTGGGACATTGCCCAACGCCTGCCAATGGGTATCTGTTCCTTCGCCGAGAGATGATATCAGCCCAATTCCTGTGATCCATACTTCACTGTTTTTGGTCATGCACACTCTCTTTGTTGTTGACTATGCCCCGGCAATGGGATCACCAAGTTCCGCTCCCCGTTTGCGCATCATGGCCGCAAATGCCTCACTGGGGAAGGGCATGGTCTTGAATGTCAGGCGGGCATCACAAATTTTTTTACCATTGCTTTTGATTGAGGCTTTGGTCATGGCAAATCCGGAGCCATCATGGTCGATCCCGGCAAAAACTTCCAACGGTGTGTCGGGCTCGACAAATGTCCGTAACTTGCCCTCTTTGACGCCTACCAGAAATGGCATTTGGGTGTAGTTGCTGAGTGACAGAATTAAAAACCCCGAGGCTTGCGCCATTGTTTCGATCAGCAGAACACCCGGCATAAGCGGATGCCCGGGAAAGTGGCCTTCAAATACCGGGCTTTGTTGGGGCACGATGGAGCGGCACTGAATGGATTTCCCGTTACCATCGACCTTTTCAATGCGGTCGATCATCTGGAAATATTCAAGCTGCATGGGTGTTGTCCGGTGCTAAGCCCGCCTTAATGTTTAGATGGCTGGATTGCCAAAATCGAAAGGTGGAACTGGAAGCCAAATGGTTTACGCAGATTTGGCGGCAATGAGGTCATCTATTTTGGCACAAAGATTCTTCATCACGAAATATTCTTCGGTCGAAGCCTTGCCGTCGTTGACCTCCTGGGTCCACGCCTCAAGCGGTATTTTAATGCCAAATTCCTTATCAACGGCAAATACGATGTCGAGAAAATCGAGACTGTCGATGCCAAGATCGTCAATTGTATGGCTGTCTGGCTTGATATCTTCACGCGGAATTTCGCTGGTTTCAGCGATTATATCGGCGACTTTGTCAAATGTGGATGACACTTACTTACCTCATTTGGCCACACAGGGCTCGTCTGATTGAAATTTTCGCGAACCTAGAAAAATCCGGCGCAAAAATAAAGCCTTATCTTTCATTCAATGGAGTTCTCACTTGGAAGCACCGCCATTTACCCAAATAATGGCAATTTTGCGGGCAATCACCTGCCTGAGAAGGTAAAATTTGTCTGTAAATTTGAACAGTTTCGAATCACTCTTGGGGAATTGAGGCTGCCGAACGGTCTGCTTCCTGTTTGTTGATTGATTTGAAAGAACTGCTTGCGTAAATTTCAAGGCGAATATGTACCGAAAGTCTGGTCAAATCGCAAAAATTGTTCGACAAAGGATAAAAGATAATTATCGACGGCAGCCCCTGCCGACCATGCTCAAGAAATGAAAACAACCCCTGGTCGGAATACAGACCACACTGATGCGGAGAAAACCATGCTTGCAAAAACCGGACATTATTTGAAACAGGCCAATCTGATTGGTGGAGAGTGGGTGCAGTCCGATAGTGGTGCCACATTATCTGTTACCAATCCGGCCAACGGGCTTGAGATTGGCACCGTTCCTTCATCCGGCAAGGCTGAAACAAAACGGGCAATTGCGGCGGCGGCGGCGGCATTTGAAAGTTTCCGCCATACCACCGCAAATGAGCGGGCGGTTATTATGCGTCGGATGTATGAAGCCATGCTCGACAATGTTGATGCATTGGCTGAACTCTTGACCATGGAACAGGGCAAACC
>JALTNS010000507.1:4742-9034 GCA_027000565.1 Rhizobiaceae bacterium
GGGCAAACCGCTGTTTGAAGCCAGGGGCGAAATTACCATTGGAGCCAACTACATTTTGTGGTTCGCGGAAGAAGCGCGCCGGGTTTACGGCGATGTGGTGCCTTCTCCATGGGCCGACCGGCGGATAATGG
This sequence comes from Rhizobiaceae bacterium, assembly GCA_027000565.1. Lineage (GTDB taxonomy): Bacteria > Pseudomonadota > Alphaproteobacteria > Rhizobiales > Rhizobiaceae > SZUA-100. The sequence goes on from JALTNS010000507.1 coordinate 4,874, forward strand.
TCACCAAAGAACCGGTTGGCGTGATCGCCGCAATCACCCCGTGGAATTTTCCATCCTCGATGTTGGCACGCAAGATTGGCCCGGCCATTGCAGCCGGTTGCACCAGCGTGGTGAAGCCAGCATCACAAACGCCTTATTCGGCTCTTGCCTGGGGTGTCTTGGCCGAAGAGGCGGGACTACCGCCGGGCGTCATTAATATACTTACCGGCAAGGCCTCTGAAATCGGTGGTGAACTGACCAAAAATCCGTTGGTCAAGAAAATGACATTTACCGGATCGACCGAGATTGGCAAGGTGCTCATTCGCCAGTGTGCCGGCACGGTCAAAAAGGTCTCAATGGAGCTTGGTGGCAATGCGCCGTTCATCGTATTTAATGATGCCGACATTGACCGGGCTGTTGAGGGTGCAATTGCCGCGAAATATCGCAATTCGGGCCAGACCTGTGTTTGTACCAACCGGTTTTATGTCCAATCGCGTGTTTACAAACAGTTTGTTGAAAAATTCACAGCGGCAGCTGAAAAACTTGTTGTCGGTCCTAGTCTTGAGGGCGGTAATGATCAGGGGCCGTTGATTGACGAAGCAGCGGTTGAAAAAGTTGAGGAACTGGTGGCTGATGCGGTCAAGCGCGGTGGCAACATTACCACTGGGGGCGGTCGCCATGAAATTGGTGGCACGTTTTTTCAGCCAACCGTCATTGCCGATGCCAAACAGCGTATGAGATTTGCCAAAGAGGAAATTTTTGGCCCCGTGGCACCGATTTTCAAGTTTACCAAAGAAGAAGATGCCATCAAAATGGCCAATGATACGGAGTTTGGCCTTGCCTGTTATTTTTATACCCAGGATCTGGGGCGGGCTTTCCGGGTTATGGAAGGGTTGAAATACGGGCTGGTCGGGGTCAATGAGGGCGTGATTACTACGCCGGAAGCCCCGTTTGGCGGGGTCAAGGAATCCGGCCTTGGTGCCGAGGGTGGAGCGCAGGGCATCCACGAATATCTCGATACCAAATATGTTTGCATTGGTGGCCTTGGATTGTAGCCGGAATGGCTGTCCGGCCTGGCAACATATCGTCATTTGGCACCATGCCAAATGGCGATGAAGCCTTTCAAATTGACATTGTGGCGGGTGCCTTATCCGCTTCAGTCATCACCTTTGGCGCGGCGGTACAGGCATTGCGACTTGCGGGGTTTGAGAACTCGCTTGTACTCGGGCTCAATACGCTTGAACATTATATCGACCATTCGCCGCATTTTGGTGCGATTGCCGGGCGGGTTGCCAATCGGCTGGCTTTTGGCCGTTTCGAACTTGATGGCCAGCACTATCAGGTCGACCGCAATGTTGACGGAGTGCATTCGCTGCATGGGGGATCGGCCGGATTTGGCGTGCGCAACTGGCAGATCGAGGATTGTGGTGCAGATTTTGTAACCCTGAAACTTATTTCCCTTGATGGTGATATGGGGTTTCCGGGAGAATTTATTGCGCGCTGTCGCTATTCCATAACCGGGGAGCGGGGCTTGCGGGTGGAACTCAGCGCTGAAACCAATGCGCCTACCTTGTGCAACCTTGCCCATCATTCATATTTTAATCTGGAGGGCGAGGGCGATTGTCTTTCGCACCTATTGATGATTGATGCTGGCAAGATCACCAATATCAACGCCAATCTGGTGCCTGACGGAACTTTACTGGAAGTCGCAGGTACATCGCTTGATTTTCGTGATTTGCGCCAGATTTCCGATGGTGAGCCGGACGGTTCCATGCGGTTTGACCACAATTACTGTCTTTCCGACAAACCAACCAGTTTGCGCCAGGTCGCCAAAGTGCAGGCACCCGCTTCCGGCATTTCGATGCAGGTTTTAACCACTGAACCGGGATTGCAGTTTTATGATGGTGCGAAGATTGCTGTGCCGGTCGAAGGGCTTGACGGGCGGTGCTATTCTGCCAATGCCGGGCTATGCCTGGAAGCCCAGCACTGGCCTGATGCGCCAAACCATCCGCAATTTCCAAGTGTGGAATTGCGCCCGGGTGAAACCTATCGGCAGGTGACGGAGTTTCGGTTCGAGCGGTAGGATACTCTGTTTCACGCCAATCCCTTTTTCGCCAGCATCGCCTCGCTTGTTGGCAGTTTTCCGCGGAATGCCACATAGGCATCCTCCGGGTCCATTGAACCGCCTGATGAATAGATATGCCGCCTTAGGCTGTCGGCAGTTTTCGGATCAAACGGATCATTGGTTTCTTCAAAGGCGCGAAATGCATCGGCATCCAGCACTTCTGACCACATGTAGGAATAATATCCGGCAGAATAGCCATCGCCAGAAAATATATGGGCAAAATGTGGTGAGGCATGGCGCATGACTATGGCTTCAGGCATGCCGATTTTTTCCAGCAGGTTTTTTTGATATGCCATCGGCTCAATATCTGCGGCCTCGTTTTTATCCAGCGCGTGAAACGCCATGTCGACCAGTGCAGATGATGTAAACTCCACCGTTGCAAAACCCGAATTGAAGGTTTGCGCGGACAACAGCTTCTTGAGCAATTCACCCGGCATCGGTTTGCCTGTTTCATAGTGGGTGGCGTATTTCTGCAAAGTCTCCGGCACTGTTAGCCAATGTTCGTAGAGCTGCGATGGCAGTTCAACAAAATCACGGGAAACCGACGTGCCGGAAATTGACGGATAGGTAACGTTCGACAGCATGCCATGCAGGGCGTGGCCAAATTCGTGAAAAAGCGTGCGGGCATCATCCATGCTTAAGAGGCAGGGTTTGCCTTCCGGTGGCCTGGCAAAATTCATATTATTCATGATGATCGGTATTTCGCCGCCTTCAAGCTTGTGCTGGCTTTGCAGCCCGCTCATCCATGCGCCAGAGCGTTTGGAAGACCTGGCAAAATAGTCGGCCAGAAAAATTGCAATACGGTTGTTTTCGTTATCAAGAACTTCAAACACCCGTACATCGGGGTGGTAGGTTTTAACAGCCTCATGTTCGCTGAAGCGAATGCCAAACAACCGGGTCGCGGTGTCGAATGCGGCATTGATGATATTATCCAGTTGCAGATAGGGTTTTACTTCATTCTGGTCGAGGTCAAATTTTTCGGCGCGGACCTTTTCGCTATAGTAGCGCCAGTCCCAGGGTGCCACCTGGTGATTTTTCCCCTCGTTTGCGATCAAGGCTGCAAGGTCGGCCTCTTCTTCACCGGCCCTCTGCAGAGCGCGACCCCACACGGTTTCAAGGAGTTGCATAACGTTTTCCGGGGTTTTGGCCATGGTGTCATCGAGTTTGAAATCTGCGAATGTGGCGTATCCCAGCAGGGCTGCCTTTTCGGCGCGAAGGCGGACAATTTCTGCAATCAATGGCCGATTATCGGTTTCACCTTCTTTTGCGCCGCGTGCTCCCCATGCGCTGAAAGCAGTCTCGCGCAGATCACGCCGGTCGGAGAATGTCAGGAAAGGCTCAATAATCGAACGCGAAAGGGTTACCGCATGTTTGCCCTTGTGGCCGCGTTCTTCGGCAGCCGCGGCCATCGCGGAAACCAGATACCCCGGTAGGCCGGCAAGGTCTGCGTTTTTATCAAGAATGAGCGCGTAGTCGCGTTCATCGGCCAACATGTTTTGAGCAAACGACGTACCCAGTTCGGCCAGCCGTTCATTGGTTTTGGCAAAGGCCTGCTGGTTTTTACCGCTGAGTTTTGCACCGGAACGAACGAATGATTTCCAGGTGTTTACAAGCACTTTCTTCTGCTCGTCATCAAGACCAAGCTGATCACGCCTTTCATGCAGGGCATCTATCCTGTCAAACAATACCTTGTTCATAGTGATAGCCGATTGATGGCGGGCCATTCTGGGTGCCATTTTACGCTCAAGTGACTGTAAAAAATCATTGGTATGGGAGCCGGTGAGGTTCCAGAAAATTCTACCGGCGCGGTCAAGCAATTTTCCGGAAAGTTCCATTGCCTTGATGGTATTCTTGAACGTTGGTGATTTCGGGTTGTTGGCAATCACGTCGATTTCGTCAAGGTGTTGGGGCAAGGCTAAATCAAGAGACGTTTCAAGATCGCAATCATTGAAGCCGGCATAATCGGGCAGGCCAAGTGGTGTACTCCATTCAGCAATTGCATTGTTGATTTGATTATCTGATTGAGCCATGTGCTGTTTTTAATCCAAATAGAAGGG
>JALTNS010000508.1 GCA_027000565.1 Rhizobiaceae bacterium
ATGCAGGTCTACGCCGGGAAGAACTGCTCTGGATCACCAAAGAGGACCTGATCCTCACCCACCCCCGCTCCAATCGCACCAGCATGATCCGCATTCAGGCCAAGACAATCAATGGGCAATATTGGCAGCCCAAGACAAAACGTAACCGTGCTGTCCCCATCAGCCAATCCCTGCGTCAGTACCTCGACCGCTACACCCCGCTGGAGAACGACCACGGCCTGTACTTCCCCAGCCCCAAGGGCACACTCTGGGACCCGGACAATTTTAGTGCCGACTTACGCAAGGCCAACAAAGCCGCCAACCTGCAATGGGCCAGCCTGGACTACCGCCACACCTTTGGCAGCCAACTCGCTCAAAACGGTGTAAGCCTCTACAAAATCAGCACCCTCATGGGCAACAGCCCAGAGATTTGCCGAAGGCATTACGCCAGCCTTGTGCCCGAGGCGATGGTGGAAGAGGTGGAGTTTGGGGAGTCGCACGCATTACATTCGTGTCGCTAGCAAACTATCTGAAGCATCTTAAAAATACCATTGGATCGCCTAGACCGCCACGCTTCAATAGTCTTATGCTAGTTTAATATACGTGGGGATATTTTCATCTCTGAAACGGGGGAAATTTTGGATGCCGTTGATAATTTGGAAGAACATGGGCTAAGAAACTCGCCCCATGATTCCGGCTACGATGCCCAGTGCGGAAAGGAAGTAGGCTAATGCCCCAAGATCAATTTCGCTCCGCGATGTGCTTAATCAAAGACAAAGAGCACGCTCACCGATCGCGAGCTCAACGAGCTTGCCAAAATGGATGGCCCGACGACGGAACTGATCCGACAAGCCATGAATGAATTAAATCTCTCAGCCCGTGCGTATGACAAAATCCGCCGCATCGCCCGAACCATTGCTGATGTCGAAGGAACCGAATCGATTTCAATACAGCATGTCGCAGAAGCCATCCAATACCGACTATTAGACCGAACCCGCTAACCCACGTCGACTTTATTACAACGAAAACTCAAGAGATTTTAAGACGGTCATTAATCAGATTTGTTTTATCTGTGTTTATCTGGACTATTGTCAAATCCTGTGGATAAGTCCGAGCGATGCCAAACAGAAAATCGAAGCGTAATGTTACCACAGTGATCTTGCGTGGGTTGAAAGCTTGGTATGCTGAGTATTTCACCTTTAAAACATGAAAATCATCTGGTATACTTTTGATGAATTCTGAAATTGTTAGCAATTGGACGCAGAACTTTGGGGACAATCCTACAAAGACACAAAAAACTCATTTTGCCCCTGGAAGAGACCGGCTTTTTCTTCAGAAAAGGACGGGCCTTATTTTTCATGAGCAAGCTTTATCCTGTAGTTTTGACGTGACTGATTTTATATTATGATTACCAATCGATTCAAACGACTTCTTGATATGATTACGTTTATTCAATCAAATATCAATATCTCAATTTATGATATCATGAATGAATTGGATATCAGCCGGAGTACAGCATTTCGGTATTTAAAAATTCTTGATAACTGCGGAATCCCCTACACATTTCATCCAACACATGGGTATCGGATCAGCTCATCGTATTTAATGCCTGTTGCCAACCTCAACGCTCTGGAAGCTGTGGCATTGGCGCGGTTGCTCAAAAATATAAAACTTGACACTCACGATACTAGCAACGTAACTGCTTCCAAAGCAATACAAAAAATCCTTGCCTCATTGCCACAAGCCGTACGTGAATTTTATCAACATCACGATGATAAGCACGTGACGATTCTCGATGGAACCTTTGATGCACCTGATTATCTCAGTGAGCGACTGTCGTTACTACTTGATTCGATTAATCGGCAAGTGCCGGTTGTTTGTGTCTGTGATAGTCAAAAAAATGAACAACGCATATTACGACTTCACACATATCATCTGATTGCTAACAAATCCAAGTGGTTTGTACTGACCAAAGTATTTCCAGAAAGTGAAGTCAAAGTCATTGAAGTGGATCGATTGTCTAAACTCGTGCAAACTGACAATCACTTTAACGTACCTCCAATTGACATCAAACAATTTTGGGTTAATGCCTGGCGGGTTAAGCCCGAGGGACAAATGTATCATGTTGAACTTTGGGTCAAGGATCTTGCTCCTAAACAATTCACCACGACACAATGGCATGCCTCCCAACAACTTGGCACTGACAAGACCGGCCGATATATTCTCTCATACGATGTCGATGGACTGGAAGAAATTGCACAATGGATCTGGCA
>JALTNS010000509.1 GCA_027000565.1 Rhizobiaceae bacterium
CCTTTAAGATCCATACAGGATGTCCTCCAATTGTCATAGTAATTACCTGATCGTAGTCCCTACGACCGTTTTAGAATGATTCTAAATTACTCGCTTCCACCCCACCTGTCAAGCTTTTTGCGCAAGTGGTTAAAGATGTTTGACGCTCATGGCCTGCCTGCGGTAACGTAGCCGCGAACTTAGGAGAATATGCGCTCTGCGGGAAAATTAAAAGTCTCAATTATGCCAAAAAAATCTAGCAAAACATCAAATTCAACCGATTTCGAAACAGCCATGTCAGAACTCGAAGCACTGGTTGAACGCATGGAAAAAGGTGAAACCAAACTCGACGATGCCCTGAAAGACTTTGAAAAAGGGATTGCCTTGAGCCGCACCTGTCGGCAATCACTATCGGATGCGGAACAAAAAGTACAAATCCTGCTGGAACAAAACGAACAGGCCATGCCAGAGAGCTTTGACAACGGTGACTGACCCGCACGCACTCTCACAACTTATCGAGCAATACCAAAAGCGTGTAGAAGACAAGCTCGAACACTGGTTACCGCCTGCACCTACCCTGCCGACTGAATTGCATCAGGCCATGCGCTATAGCGTGCTCAATGGTGGCAAACGTGTTCGTGCCATCCTGGTCTACATGGTCGGCGAGGCCCTCGATATTCCTCTGGAAGCACTTGATGGTCCTGCCTGCGCGGTTGAAATCATCCATGCCTATTCACTCATCCACGATGATCTGCCCGCCATGGACGATGATGATCTACGCCGCGGCAAACCCACCTGTCATCGACAATTTGACGAGGCAACCGCTATTTTGGCAGGTGATGCCCTACATTCGCTAGCCTTCTATATTCTGGCTCACGATCCTGCCATCCAGTCCAGTGATCACAAACGCTTAAAAATGGTTGAGTGCCTGGCACACGCAATTGGGTCACGCGGTATGGCGGGTGGCCAGGCGATTGATCTGGCCAGTGAAGGCAAGGCCTTAACCCTTGCCGAACTGGAAAATATGCACATTCATAAAACCGGTGCCCTGATACGCGCCAGTGTCGAACTGGCTGTGCTCTCGGATAACTGTCCCGTCAGCCTGCAAAAAGCCCTCGATAAATACGCGAAATGCATCGGCCTGGCATTCCAGATCCGTGATGACATCCTTGATGTCGAAGCGGATACCGACACACTGGGTAAACCCCAGGGTGCTGACATCGCACGAAACAAATCAACCTACCCGTCACTACTGGGGATGAATGAAGCCAAACGCTGGGCCCGCGAATTACATGAAGATGCTGTACAGGCAATTGATATCATTGACAAAAAAGCGGATCCGCTGCGATGGTTATCCAGCTACATCATCGAACGCAGTAATTAAACCGCAAAAAAAACTGCCATTTTGACCCAATAATGACCACAATTTCCTTGCATGTTGGCGTCCAAACACCGATCATTGCCGGCTGTTAAATGCCCTGTAGTGCGATGACTAAGACCGACAAATACCCACTATTAAGCAACATCGACGATCCACACGATCTGCGACAATTGCCTGAATCTGAGCTGGCTGCATTAACCGATGAGGCACGGCGGTTTCTTATTGAAACGGTCAGTCAGACGGGTGGGCATCTGGCTGCCAACCTCGGTACGGTTGAGCTGAGTATCGCCCTGCACTATGTCTATGACACCCCCACTGATCAACTCGTCTGGGATGTCGGACACCAAAGCTATATTCATAAAATACTTACCGGCCGCCGTGATACGATGTCAACCATACGCCAACACAACGGCCTGGCCGGCTTCCCCAAGCGCAGTGAAAGTCCCTATGATAGCTTCGGCGTCGGGCACTCGAGTACCTCAATCAGTGCTGCGCTGGGCATGGCAATTGCCGCCCAACAGACCGGCACCGATAAACGCATCTGTGCCATCATTGGGGATGGCGCCATGACTGCAGGCATGGCCTTTGAAGCACTCAACCATGCCGGTGATCTGGATGCCAACCTGCTCGTCATTCTCAATGACAACGACATGTCTATTTCACCCAATGTCGGTGGACTCTCAAACTACCTGGCACGAGTGTTGTCCGGCAAGGTTTATTCGGGCATGCGCGAAGGCAGTAAAAAAGTACTCAGTAGCATTCCTTCTGTCTGGGAGCTGGCTCGCCGAGCAGAAGAACATGTCAAAGGAATGGTGGTGCCAGGTACCTTGTTTGAGGAACTCGGCTTCAATTATATCGGACCGATTGATGGCCATGATCTG
>JALTNS010000510.1 GCA_027000565.1 Rhizobiaceae bacterium
CATTGCAACAATAAGCGACGCAATCAACGCCATCACGGATGGTACTGGTGCGATAACGATTAAATCACAAGGTAGTCTGGCTTCCTCGGATGGCCGGGCGATTGTAGCTCAGGCCAACCTGAGTGGCGCAATTTCAATCGATAACAACGGCGCCATCAGCGGCAGAACCGGTGGAATATTCGCCAGTGCACTGACCGGTACATCGGCTGTATCGATCACCACCAAAGGCGGGATTAATTCTGCTGACGGCTTTGGCATTGAGGTGAATAACGGATTCACCTTTACCGGTGCTGTAAACGTAACCCAGTTTGATACCATCAACGCGCTGACTAATGCCATTAAGGTTGAATCGCTCGGCGATATAAAAATCAGAGGCTTTGGAACGCTGAATTCAACTATTGGTTCCAGTATTCTGGTTAATCAGCTCAATCCGCCAAGCACCAGTGTTGGCAATACGGTGCTGGAGCTTCGCGGGGCCGTTGTGTTTTCCCATGACGGTTCAGCATTGGAACTCAACGGCAAGGATGTGCGCGTGGATGCATCCGCTTCGTCATTTACCTCCACTATTATGCCGGCGATCAATATCAACGGTTTTGGTTTTGTCAGGCTCGACCTCGGTGAAAGCACCGTGTCGACCGTTAGTCCTGGTGGCCCTGCGATCTCCGCCATTGAAGCGGTTACATCTGGACCGGGAAACATGCAACTGGTTTTCTCCCAGACCAATACGACCGGCAAAGAAACTAAAATACTGGCCGGAAAAAACGGCGTCGATGCGTCAGTTGTTTCCGGGGATTTGAGCGTTGTTGCAAACACAAATTTTGCCCCGGCCGGAGCGTTGAGTCTTCGTGTGGAGGTTTCCGGGACCGGATTCGATTTTGAAAACACAGCCGGCAATACTTCCGGCAGTTTGCAGGATGCGGTTTTCAAAACCGGCGAAACAGGGATATTCAGCCGAAACATCAATCCCGGCAGCAGCAGTGATATTCGACAAAGATTTGATCTGAAAAACACCAATATCACGGCTGGAAACAATGGCGTGGAACTGACCACCCGGTCTGGTATCAGCCAGCTTTTTGTTGAAAACTCAAATTTGATCGCAAAAATCAACGGCGTCGATATGGCCGGCGATATCTTGTATCTGGTTGCGTCCAAAAACAGCACGATTACCGGTGATAAAATCGGTGTAAATGTGGTTGGAATTTCAACCAATTTCTCCGGGTTCAGAGCAACGCTGAATTCAGGCAGCAAGGTTTCAGGCGAGATCGGATTCAAGCTTGGCAATCTGCCATCCAGCGAAATCTTTGTAAACAACAGTGAAATTACCGGGACAATGGCCGCGATCGTGAGCACCGGTGGGGCTGCGGACAAGGTGCGGATTGAAACCGGCGGACTGGTAAACGGAACTGTTGATCTTGATGATGGTACTGTATCCGGCGGCGACATGGATGTTTTGGACATCATATCAGGTGGCCGGTTGAACGCCGGGACAATTGTCGATGTGGGTAAGGGTGCTTTTACCAATTCCGGTGTTTTTTCACCGGGCGGCAAGGGGGTTGTTACCGTAACCAGTATTACTGCTGGCGGCAGTGGCAGCGGGACCAAGGGTTTTCAGGTCGTGAGTGCAGGTGTAATCGAAATTGATTTGAAAAAGAACAATGTATCCGACCAGATCAATGTTGCCGGGAACTGGAATCTGGCAGGTAAAGTTGTTCCAAACCTGATTTCACTTGGCAGCACGGGCGTTTTTGACCTTGTTACCGGCGATACTGCCTTGCTTGGCGACAGGACCATCAACATCGCCAGTTCGCCCGGGCTCCAATACAGCCTCACTTATGTGACAGCCAATGTGCCAACCAGAACAATATTGCGACTAACTGTCAAGCGGGCTGCTTTGGGTGGGCTAACCGGTGGCTCGGAAAATAATGCCGGAATATTTGGGAGCAGTCTGGACAAGGGTGTTAATGCTCCAGGCGATCATCCGGCCTTTCAACAATATGTAAATGGACTGGCTACCCAGGCTTCCAAATCTGCCTTGCAACAGGGTTTGAAAGAAGGGGCGGGCGAGGTCAATGTGGTTCCGGCAGCGGCATCTCGCGCTGCCAGCCGGGCATTTTCCGGTGCACTGATGAGTTGCCCGGTGGACAATGGCAGTTTGTATTCGGCGATTGACGAAGGGCAATGTGCCTGGGTCAATGGTACTACCCGTTATCTGGAACGCGATGGCGATGCGGGTACCATTGAACTTAGCGAACGCGCCAACGGCATCGCCGGAGGGTTTCAGTCGAAACTCGACGACACGTGGTTTGTCGGAGGTGCTTTGGCCTACGAAGGTGTTGGAATTTCTACCGATATCGGGGCATCATCCAGCGGCGAACGGCTTCATGCGGGCGCGGTTGTCAAGTTTGTGAAAGGTGCCAATAAAATCGCCTTTTCGGCCTATGGCGGTGCGGGCTGGTTTGATACCACAAGAATCATCACCATTCCCTTGGCGGCACAAGCCACAAGCAGCCAGAGTGTGCGCTATTTTGGTGCCAATCTTCGCCTTTCCCACACATTCAAGGCAGACAAGGAAACACCCTGGTCGATTACTCCGATGATCGACTTTGCGGCAAATTATGTCTACACAAACGGCTTCAGCGAAACCGGCGCCGGTGGTTTAAACCTTTCCTATTCCGCAAGCGACGATCTGGTTTTTTCAGTTTCACCGGCGATTGAATTTGGTGGCGAAAGCTCGCTGAAAAATGGCGGGCTGTTGCGGGCTTATGCGCGAATTGGCGCGACATTTGCCGCTGATAATTCGGTCAATTTCAGTGCGACCCTGCAAAGCGCGCCAACATCCACGGGGAGTTTCAACAGTTTTACAGGGTTTGACGACATCACAGGTGATGTTCATATCGGTCTCGATTTTGTCGACGATAAATGGTTTGCCCGGTTGCAGGCGGATGGCAAGTTTGGTGCAGCAACCCGGGTTTTGGGCGCAAACCTGAAAGTCGGATTAAGTTTTTAGCAACCTGGTTGCGACATTTTTTATCTTGTCAGCGAATTTTCCTTGACGGATCACACCATCCTCTCTATTGGCCGCGGTGGGCCATCTCTCCCCAACGAGAGACTCACTATCTGAGAGGGTAGATCATGACTGATCTTACTATGCCGGCATTGCGCCCGGCCAATCCGCGTTTTTCTTCCGGACCAACTACCAAACGGCCAGGCTGGTCGTTACAAAAGCTGCAAGATGCAGCTCTGGGTCGCTCCCACCGCAGTAAAATCGGAAAATCCAAACTAAAACAAGCTATTGAATTAACGCGGGAAGTTCTGCGGATTCCTGCTGACTATCGTATTGGCATCGTGCCTGCATCTGATACCGGCGCGGTGGAGATGGCGCTTTGGTCGCTGCTCGGACCGCGCGGGGTTGATGTGGCTGCATGGGAAAGTTTTGGCGCTGACTGGATTACCGATGTGTTTTCCCAGCTTAAACTTGAAGACACCCGCAAGTTTCTGGCGGATTTCGGCCAATTGCCGGATTTCAGCCAGCTTGATTTCGACCGCGACGTTATATTCACCTGGAACGGCACCACCTCCGGTGTCCGGGTTCTCAATGGCGATTTTATCCCGGCTGATCGCAAAGGCCTGACCATTTGCGATGCGACCTCCGCGGCATTTGCGCAGAATGTTGATTTCACCAAACTCGATGTCACCACCTTCTCCTGGCAGAAGGTAATGGGCGGCGAAGCAGCGCATGGCATGCTGATCCTGTCGCCGCGTGCGGTCGAGCGGCTTGAAAGCTATTCGCCACCCTGGCCGTTGCCGAAAATTTTCCGCATGACCAAGGGCGGCAAACTCAACGAGGGTATTTTCGAAGGTTCGACGATCAACACCCCATCGATGTTATGTGTTGAAGACTACCTTGATACGCTGAACTGGGGTAAATCCATCGGGGGACTGGATGCGTTGATGGCGCGGGCCGATGCCAATCTTGCCGCGGTTGCCAACTGGGTTGATGAAACCGGTTGGGTGGATTTTCTGGCTGACGATCCGGCAACCCGTTCCAACACGGGGATTTGTCTGAAAATCGTGGATCCGCAAATCAATGCGCTTGATGCAGCCGGACAGGCCGCATTCGCCAAGTCGATTGTCTCACTGCTTGATGGCGAGGGGGTTGCCTATGACATCGGTTCCTATGCCAAGGCCCCTCCCGGCATCCGTATCTGGGGTGCTGCAACGGTTGAACTTTCTGACATTGAAGCTTTGTTGCCGTGGCTCGACTGGGCCTACGCGAAGCAAAAGAGCAGCCTTTAACCGGCACGTTCAATTCATAATTATAGAAACCCGGGGTGCTGCACCTTTGATGCGCACCCGGTATCCCCTCAAAAGGAAAAACCATGACCAAACCTCGTGTACTGATTTCAGACAAACTTTCACAAACCGCCGTTAAAATTTTCGAAGAAGCCGGAGTCGATGTGGATTTCCTGCCCGATGTGGGCAAGGACAAGGAAAAACTACACCAGATCATCGGAGATTATGATGGCCTTGCCATTCGCTCGGCGACAAAAGTAACTGAAAAAATCATCAATGCCGCTACTAATCTCAAGGTTATTGGCCGGGCCGGAATCGGCGTTGATAATGTTGATATTCCGGCCGCGTCGCGCAAGGGCATCATCGTGATGAATACGCCATTTGGTAATTCGATCACCACGGCTGAACACGCCATATCTCTGATGATGGCGGTGGCCCGTCAATTGCCCAGCGCTGATTTATCGACCCAGCAGGGCAAGTGGGAAAAATCGAAATTCATGGGGGTTGAACTGACCAACAAGGTGCTTGGGTTGATCGGTTGCGGCAATATCGGGTCGATCGTTGCCAACCGCGCCAAGGGTCTGCACATGAAGGTCATCGCCTTCGATCCTTTTTTGAGCAAGGAACGCGCTGCCGAATTGCAGATTGAGAAAGTCGAGCTTGACCAGCTGTTTGCCCGTGCCGACTTTATCTCCCTGCACACACCGTTGACCGACAAAACCCGCAATATCATAGATGGTGCGGCGCTTGCCAAAATGAAAACCGGGGTTCGCATCATCAACTGCGCGCGCGGTGGACTTGTGGTTGAAGCTGATCTGGCCGAGGCGATTAAATCCGGTAAAGTCAGTGGTGCCGGGTTTGATGTGTTTGAAGTGGAGCCAGCGACAGACAGTCCGTTGTTTGGCTTGCCCAATGTGGTTTGCACCCCGCATCTGGGGGCCTCAACCACCGAAGCACAGGAAAATGTTGCTATTCAGGTGGCCGAGCAAATGGCCGATTACCTGATCAACGGGGCGGTTAGCAATGCCTTGAACATGCCTTCGATTACCGCTGAAGAAGCGCCAAAACTGACACCATTTGTCAAACTGGCTGAAGTTCTTGGATCGTTTGCCGGACAATTGACGGAATCGCCGATTACCAGTGTTGAAATTCTCTACGACGGGCATGTGGCTGAAATGAACACCAAGGCGCTGACCAGTGCTGCCCTTGCCGGTCTGTTGCGGCCTTTGATGTCGGATGTGAATATGGTTTCCGCGCCGGTTATGATCAAGGAACGCGGGGTAAAACTGTCGGAAGTCACCCGCGGGAAATCAGGGGTATTTGACGGCTATATTCGCCTGACTGTGGTAACTGAAAACCAGTCGCGCTCGGTAGCGGGTACTGTTTTCTCGGATGGAAAGCCGCGCTTTATCCAGATCAAGGGTATCAATATGGAAGCTGAAGCCGGGCAATATATGCTTTATACCACCAACCGCGATGTGCCGGGCATCATTGGTATGCTGGGTACCATGCTTGGCAAGGCGAAGGTCAATATCGCCAACTTCCATCTCGGTCGAAATTCAGAAGGCGGTGATGCAATTGCGCTGCTCTATCTTGATGCACCGATACCAACAGATGTGTTGACAGTGGTGGCAGCGCAGCCGCAAATCGAGCAGGCAAAATCGCTGGTTTTTGATTTGTAGAGTTGTTGAGCGGCGCGAAGTGCTTCTTCACGAGGGCAGCAAATTGCATGTGGAATGAACTGGGTGGGATTGCGACAGACTGACCTTCCGCCCTCGAGATTGAATATCGCACATCTGTTTTATCTAAAGATTACCCCACCACGCCGGAATGACGGAACTTTGGGGGTGTTTGCAGTTCAAAGACAAGATGTGTGAAAGGGGGAGGTGGGAACAAAGTCGCAAATTCCATATGCATTTTGTCTGCCCACAAGGGGAGAGGAAAATATCTGGTTTCCCCAAATGCGAAAGCTCTGCTTAATATTGTGAGTTCTGCTACTTGCGCTGCACCAGCGTAATGCCGCCAATCACCAACGCCAGGGCTATCAGGTGATAAAATCCCAGAATTTCGTTAAGCAATATTACCGCCAGAATGGCCGCAAATACCGGTAGCAGATTGATATAGATGCCGGCAGCGTTGGCACCAAGTTTGCTGACGCCTTCGATATAACTGGCCTGGGCGACAATCGATGGCAACAGGGCGGTAAAAGCCACGACAGCAAAGCCGGTTTTGGTGGTCGGGTAAATAGCCAGTCCGGCACTGATTTCCCAGATCATTGCCACAAATGCCGATATCAGCGCACCGGTGAACAGGGCTGCAAGCAGGCTCAACCAATGCATATCAGGCTTCTTTTTTAGTGCAATCGAATATCCTGAATAACAGATCGCGGCAAAAAACATCATGATATCACCACGATTAAAGGTCTGGGCGCCCAAACTGGCAATGTCGCCACCGGTAATGACCACCGCAACGCCGACCAGGGTCAGAAAGAATCCTAAAATTTGTGGCCAGCCGAAAGAAAGACGATAGAGAATGAGATTGCCGAGAAATATCATCAATGGCATGGCTGATTGCTCAATCGCCACATTGATGGCGGTGGTGTAATGCAGGGCCGAATATAACAGCACATTGAAACCGGTAAAACCAACCATGCCCATGGTCAGCAGGTAGGGCAGATTTTTTCGAATGATCGGCCAGTCGGCGGTGATTTGTTTTCGCGCAATGATCGCGACAATAATGAATGCCAGCGACCAACGTGAAAAAGTCAGAACCATTGGTGAGACATGGCCCACGGCAAATTTCCCGGCAATCGCATTACCGGCCCAAATCAGGGTGGTCAAAATCAACAGCAGATGAGGTCTGGCCAGGGATGTTAAACCGGTTTTGCTGTCTGACATGGGCAAATATTTTCGCGAATGGGGGAATTTGACAAAAGATTGGCAATTGATAACGCAGGGTATGATTATCAGCGGTGGAATTGTTACTTCAGGGGTCGCGTTCGCGATCACATGAAGGTATAGCACATACGCCTTTGGCGCATTGTTGTCGCCTGATAATCTGGTTCAACTGAATTAAAGTGGGGTATTATGGTCAATGTGGTTGTCGTCGGCTCTCAATGGGGCGATGAAGGCAAGGGTAAGATCGTCGACTGGCTGTCTGAACGCGCCGATGTTGTAGTGCGATTTCAGGGTGGCCACAATGCCGGCCACACGCTGGTAATTGATGGTGTAACCTATAAATTGAGCGTTTTGCCATCTGGCGTAATCCGCAAGGATACAGTTGGTGTTATCGGCAACGGGGTGGTGATTGATCCCCATGCGCTGGTTGCGGAAATTGACCGGATTGCCGAGCAGGGCATAGCCGTGACCCCGGAAAATCTGCAGATTGCCGACAATGCAACATTGATATTGTCGGTGCACCGTGATCTTGATGGTCTGCGCGAAGATGCCAATTCGACCGGTACCAAAATAGGCACCACCAGGCGCGGCATAGGCCCGGCTTACGAGGACAAGGTTGGCCGCCGCGCCATTCGAATTATGGATCTCGCCAATCCGGAAACCCTGCCTGCCAAAATTGATCGGCTTCTCTCACATCACAATGCATTGCTGCGCGGATTTGGTCGTGAAGAAGTTGAACAATCAACAATTCTTGATGAACTGAACGCGGTGAAAGAACGGATATTGCCGTTCAGGGGTAATGTCTGGTATTTGCTCGACCAGAAACGCCGGGCTGGTAAACGCATCCTGTTTGAAGGCGCGCAGGGCACCCTGCTTGATATTGATCACGGCACCTATCCGTTTGTGACGTCATCAAACACCGTTGCAGGGCAGGCGGCGGCTGGTTCCGGTCTCGGGCCAAATGCGTTGCATTATGTGCTGGGCATCACCAAAGCCTATACAACGCGGGTCGGCGAAGGACCTTTTCCGACCGAATTAAATGACGAGATCGGCCAGTTTCTCGGTGAGCGCGGCCATGAATTTGGAACCGTCACCGGGCGCAAGCGGCGCTGTGGCTGGTTTGATGCGGTTCTGGTGCGCCAGGCGGTATCGATCAATGGATTAACGGGCATTGCTCTCACCAAACTTGATGTGCTCGATGGGCTTGAAAAAATCAAGATCTGTGTTGGCTATATGCTGGATGGCGAGAAAATTGACTATTTTCCGGCAAGTCAGGGGCAGCAGGCCAGGGTTGAGCCAATTTACGAGACCATGGATGGCTGGCAGGAAACCACCGCCGGTGCAAGAACATGGAATGATTTGCCAGCCCAGGCGATAAAATATGTTCGTCATGTGGAAGAATTGATCGGTGCACCGGTTGCAATGTTGTCGACCAGTCCGGAACGGGATGATACAATACTTGTTCACGACCCGTTTCAAGACTAATTTAAGCTGATAATGTACCGAATCACGGGGCAACCATATTCTTGACTATATTGTGGTGATTGAGAAGTGATGCGGAAATTGCCCCCACGCTGACTGCCGGGGCTTTCGGTTCGAGTTAAAGGATAGTGTTGTTAAATGGCTGATTATCACGCCGTGTTAATGCGAACCCTTCAGGGGTTGGGCGAAACCACACCGCAACTGCGTGCAAAATTATATGAGCGCGCGCGCGCGACCATCGGTCAACAGCTTGAATCAGCTAATCCACCAATGTCTGCTGATGCGGTTGCAACTCAAAAGGCGCATCTTGAAGCTGCTATTGCC
>JALTNS010000511.1 GCA_027000565.1 Rhizobiaceae bacterium
TTCCTTGACTGAAACCCCCGAGGGATTATCTATTCCCACCCCGCCTGTTTGGCGATAGCCCTTGCAGTCCCCAATGGCAGGTCTTTTTTCGGATGAGGGACAATTACAATTCTGACGCCTTTTTTGAATTAATGATGACTGCCCCTCACACCGACCAGCCGAAAACCGGACTTTCCCAGTTTCCTTATGGTTTTACGTGAATTCGTTTCCATAAACTTTCTTTCGTGTGTATATACATACACAATGCTATTTATTTAATCCAAAACTCGACAGTTTACAACCGCACAATCGCACATTCATCGCCTTTGCTGGCAGCATTTGCAAAGGGCGGGCGGATGATCAGGCAATCAGCGCTGGCCATAAGCGACAACATCGAAGAATCCTGTTTATCAAAGGCTGTGGCGATTTCCTCACCGTTGTTGCCCGTTGTCAGGGATGCCCTGAGATAATCCTGTCGCTGATCATTTGCTGGCAATGATTTACCAAGAACCGCTTTATCAACAGCATTATGGTGATCACGCCCGGCAAGGGCGGCCACAAGCGGTTGCAAAAACAGGTGTGAACAAACAAGGCTGGAAACCGGATTTCCGGGCAGACCCAGAAATCGCATGGTGCCGTTTTGATGGGGCAGGGTGCCATACATCAGGGGTTTCCCCGGTCGCATGGCAATGCGCCAGAAATCAAGCTCAGCGCCCATATCGAGCAATACCTTTTGCACCAGATCGTGTTCACCAACCGATGCACCGCCGAGTGTCACCAGAATGTCGGCACCCTGCCGGATCGCCTCATCAAATGCGGCTCGATGGGCCTTAACATTGTCACCGACAATGCCGAGGTCAAGCGCATTGCCACCGGCGGCAGAAACCAGAGCGGCAACGCCAAAACTGTTGGAGGCGATGATCTCGCCCGGCCCCAATTGCGAACCCGGCAAAAGCAGTTCATCGCCGGTTGCAACAATGGCGATTCTCGGCCTTTGAACAACACAAATGCTGGCATGGTTCATCGCTGCTGCAAGAGATAATTGTGACGGGCCAAGCGCTGATCCGCATTTCAGCAAAACTTCACCTTCGTTGAAATCAAGCCCTTTTGGCCGCACAAATTTACCTTGTGGGGCAGATTGAAGAATCTTGACCCGGTCTTGCTGATCTTCCCGCCGTTCGGTGTTTTCCTGAATGATGATCGTATCGGCACTATCCGGCAATGGCGCGCCGGTGAAAATGCGGATGCATTCGCCAGCCTTTATTTCGCCGTCAAAAGGATGACCAGCCCCGGATTCTCCCACAACATCCAGTGTAACCGGAATATGCATCAAGTCCTCATGACGCACCGCATAACCGTCCATGGCCGAGGCTGAAAAGGGCGGTTGGGTGCGCAATGCAACAAGATCACTGGCCAGCACCCGATTGGCCGCGTCGCTCAGGTCAACATCTTCACCGGCAAGGGGGATTGCATTGTTCAAAATGGCTGCAAGTGCATCTTTGACCGGAAGCAGCGACATGGACGATCAGGCCTTGTTTTTATCGGCGGACCAGCTGCCGCTTTTGCCACCGGTTTTTTTGACCAGTTGAATTTCACCAAGCTGCATGCCGCGGTCCACCGCCTTTGCCATATCGTAGATGGTCAAACAGGCAACGCTCACGGCAGTCAGTGCTTCCATTTCCACGCCGGTTTGCCCGCCAACCTTTGCCACTGCTTCAACCCGAAGTCCAGGCAGGGAAGGGTCCGGCTCGATTTCGATTTTCACCGATGAAAGCGCAATCGGATGGCACAGCGGGATCAGTTCGTGGGTGCGTTTGGCCGCCATAATGCCGGCAATGCGCGCAGTACCAATCACATCGCCTTTTTTTGCGTTGCCGGAAATAATCATCTCCAGGGTTTCTGCCATCATGCTAACACAGCCAATTGCAACAGCTTCGCGGATGGTGGTTGCCTTGTCGCCGACATCGACCATGTTAGCCGCACCACTGTCATCAAGATGGGTCAGTGTATCGCCCATTATTCGGCCGCCATATTGGACGAGCGGTCAAGCAGCGCACGGGTTGCCGATTGCACATCACTTTGGCGCATCAGACTTTCGCCGATCAAAAAAGTATTGACGTTGATTTTACTCATACGGGCAAGATCTCCCGATGAAAACAGCCCGCTCTCGCTCACCAGCACCCGGTCATCGGGTACCTGCGGTGCCAGATGTTCAGATGTCGCAAGGCTGACCTCGAATGTTTTAAGATTGCGATTGTTGATGCCAATCAGTGGTGAAGCAAGTTTTAATCCCCGCTCAAGCTCTTCCTCATTGTGCACCTCAACCAGTACATCCATGCCGGTTTCCAGTGCTGTATCTTCCAGCGCGCTAGCCTCATCATCGGTAACGGCTGCCATGACGATCAGGATACAATCAGCATTCCATGCCCGTGCCTGCCACACCTGATAGGGTTCGAACATAAAATCCTTGCGTAAACAGGGAAGGATGGTTGCAGCTCTTGCTTCCTGCAAAAATTCCGGTGCACCCTGAAATGAAGGCGCATCGGTCAATACAGAAAGACAGGCAGCGCCGCCCTTCTCATAGGCTTGGGCGAGGGCCGGCGGGTCAAAATCTTCGCGGATCAAACCTTTTGACGGGCTGGCTTTTTTGATTTCGGCAATTAGCGCATAGTCGCCGGATTGGTGTTTTGCCTTCAGCGCATCGACAAAACCGCGCGGCGTATCCGCATCCCTTGCCATGGCAGCAAGTTCTGCCGGTGGCAGTTCAGTTTTTGCAGCGGCAATTTCCTGGCGCTTGTAGATTTCAATCTTTTTAAGAATATCACTCATGCGGCACCCGGGTTCGAGGCTTTGACCAAACGCTCGAGTACATCTTTCGCCTTGCCGCTGTCTATCGCATCAGCGGCAATTTTAACACCGTGTTTCAGATCAGACGCCTTATCAGCAACGATCAACGACCCGGCCGCATTGAGCAAGACAATATCGCGGTAGGCATTTTGTGCGCCGTCCAGAACATCGCGCAAGGCGGCTGCATTGTGTTCGGCATCACCACCTTTGAGGTCTTCAAACTTGTAACTGGCAAGCCCTGCATCTGCGGGCGTGATGGCAAAGGTTCTGATCCTGCCATTTTTAAGTTCGGCGATTTGAGTTTTACCGGTAACCGTCATTTCATCAAGACCATCGCCGTGAACGACCCATACGGATTTTGAGCCAAGCTGTTTTAAAACATGAGCCAACGGTTCCACCCATTCAGATGAATACACCCCGACCAGTTGGCGGCTAACCCCTGCAGGGTTTGAAAGCGGGCCAAGCAGGTTGAATATGGTTCTTGTGCCAAGTTCCACCCGCGTCGGCCCGACATACCGCATCGCCGCGTGGTGAGCGGGCGCAAACATGAAACCAAGGCCTGCTTTATTGATGCAATGTGAAATTCCGGCCGGGTCAAGTTCAAGATTGACACCCAATGCGATCAGCGTATCGGCAGCACCGGATTTCGATGAAAGCGCACGATTGCCGTGCTTGGCAATCGGCACACCGCAACCGGCTACGACAATCGCAGCGCAGGTTGAAACATTATAAGACCCCGAGGCATCACCCCCTGTACCAACAATATCGATTGCATCATCGGGAGCATCAACCTTCAACATACGTGCGCGCATGGACTTCACCGCGCCGGTAATTTCATCAACAGTTTCGCCGCGCACCCGCAGCGCCATCAAAAATCCGCCAATTTGCGACGGCGTCGCCTCTCCGCTCATCATTACACCAAAGGCGGCTTCAGCCTCAGATTCAGACAATGGCGAACCGCTGGCCGCTTTGGCGATAAGTTGTTTGAAATCAGTCATTACTCAATCCGAAAAATTCTCTTAATGTCCGTCACCGTTTTCCGGATGGCCACGGCCACCGACAGTCTGACCGCCCTGAACCAGCGTAATGAGATTCTGGTCAACCTCAACCCCATATCGGTTGCGCAATTCATCGACCAGCTGTTCCAGCACATCGTTACCGGCGGAAACTTCTATCCGGTCTTTTTCCATTCGCGGCAGTTCCGTACTGTCGGGAACTTTAATTCCGGTGACCTTGAGCAGAATTTGGGTATTTTCCTCGATACCCTTGGCCAGCGCCACATGTCCGTCCGGGCCCGAAAACCCGGCCCTGATTGCATTGGCGTTGAGGGATTCGGTGGTGCCTGAACGCGCAATAAAGCCGGTCGACTGAACACTTGTTCCAATCGCCGAGGCAATATCGATCATCGCGATTCCGGATTCGGCGCTGCCCTTCAGCTCACTTGCACGTTTTCCGATTCTGAGGGCAATTTCAGCCTTGCGCCAATCGGCAGCGGCCTTGTCCTTGACCTCATCAAAAGTGCGGTCGCGCGCCTTGATAATTTCCTTGACCTCATACCAGGCATAACCGGCCGAACCAACATTGAGGTAATCGGTTTCCTCGCCAATATCGGCTTCAAATGCCTTACGCAACAAATTAGCGGAGTCGGGAAGATTTTCGATTGTTTTGTCATCCGGCGATTTGCCTTCGGCTGAAACCGCATCAATCACCCGCAGTTTCAATCCGTTGCTTTTGGCAATTTCTTCCAGGGTGGAACCGCCGGCGCGCAGGTCTTCAATCGAATCCTGCAAAGCAATCACCTCATCGGCCGCCTGACGCAATGCCAGCTCTTTTTTGATCTGGTCTTTAACCTCTTCAAAGGGTGTAATGACGGCCGGTTCGATTTCAATTGCCCGAATTATGACCGGTCCAAATGACCCTTCAATAACGCCACTGACCGCATTGAGTTCCAGTGAAAACGCCGCATCGCCCAGCTTGGCATCGGGCAGTTCCGACTTAGCCATCAAGCCAAGGTCCAGGTCCGCCACTTCAAGGTCCATTTCACTGGCCAGGGTTTCAAACAAGGTACCTTCCGCCAGTGATTTGGCTGCGGCTTCCGCTTCTTCCTGATCCCTGAAAATTATCTGCTGAATGCGACGGCGTTCCGGTTTGCCATACTTGTCCTTGCGGGTTTCGTAGTCATTTTTGATGGTATCCGCATCGATTTGAATGGTGTCGACGATATCTTCCGGTTCGACCTTGAGTATGGCAATCTTGCGAAACTCGGGCGCGGCGTATCTTTTCACATTGTTCTTGAAATAGGTTTCAACATCATCGACTTCAGGTTTTGGATCAATACCGAGGTTTTTTGCCGACAGCACGATAAAGTCGAATTTTCGTTCTTCGCTGTTATATTGAGCCGCCGCTTTATAAAACAGTTTTGGCAATACATCGCCGCGTCCGGTGGCCTCAAAAATCTGGTTTCGAACAGCTACCTTGTTGCGGTTGTTCAGGTAATCGTCTTCGCGCATCTGGGCGTTGCGGATAGCCTGCTGGAATCGATTGCGATCAAAATTCCCGTCAGCTCCCTTAAACGCCTCGTCCTCGCCGATAAGCCGGGCAAGAGTATTTTTCGAAAGTCCAAGATTTAACTGCCTTGCGTTTTCATCAAGAACGGCACCGGCGACCACCTCGGCCATCACCTGTGAATCAACACCGATTGCACGGGCCTGCTCGCGGGTTAGCTGGGTACCAAACTGCCGCGACATGTTGTTGATGTTGCGTTGATAAATCAATGCGTAATCGGTAGCATTGACTTCGGTTTCGCCAACCGTAACGACAGCGCCAGCCGAATTGGTGCGAAACACATCAGCGATGCCCCAGACACCAAAACTGATCACCAGCAGGCCTATAAATATTTTGGCGACCCATCCGCTTATACTTCCGCGCAATAATTCAAGCATTTTACAGTCTTTCCGAATTCATGGCCGTCGCATTGTCCGGCGTCCAGCACTCTGCATTTTCTACCGTACTAATAGTCAGTGCGCGGGTCTGCCGCAAGCGCTGTTGTATTGATTTGTTTGCCGGGCTTGACTAGGCAGGGGCATACACTGGATTAAAATGAAAGAGATTGTAACTATGACCCCGGATATTACGCCCATCGTCGCCGGAAACTGGAAAATGAATGGTTCAGGCAACTCGCAATCAATGGTTCGTGAACTGGTCGAGGGATTTGACACCGAATTACGGCAAAAGGTGGATATGGCGATTTTCCCGCCGGCCATATTGCTTGAAAGAGTATCCAACTGGCTCGGGGATGCGACAATTGCCAGCGGTGCGCAGGATTGTCATGCCAATGCCAGTGGTGCGCATACCGGCGATACTGCAGCCGAAATGATTGTTGATGCGGGCGGCTCCATGGTTTTGGTTGGTCATTCGGAGCGACGGGTCGACCATAATGAAAGCAATAAAATTGTAGCAACCAAAGCCGAGGCTGCCTGGCGTGCGGGTCTGGTTGCGTTTGTCTGCATCGGTGAACTGGAAGCGGAACGCCGTTCGGGGAATACCCTTGATGTATTGGCCGAGCAACTGGCCGGTTCAGTGCCCGACGGGGCGAACGCTGCAAATACTGTTGTTGCCTATGAACCCGTGTGGGCAATTGGTACCGGTCTGGTACCCGAGGCATCCGATGTGGAAGAGGCCCATGCATTCATTCGCAAACAACTGGTCGAGCGGTTTGGCAACGGGGGGGCCACTATGCGCATTCTTTATGGCGGTTCGGTAAAACCCGGCAATGCGGGAGAACTGATGGCGATCAAAAATGTCGATGGTGCGCTTGTGGGGGGCGCCAGCCTGAAATCGGAAGATTTTCTGGGTATTTGCGAAGCCTATCGAAATATGACTTGAAGCCGGAAAACTGAATATCTATTTGTCAAGTTACTGGACATTGACAATGTATGGTGTATTAAGCCGCGTCCTCTAATTTTTAAGAAGCGCTGACAAGCAGATTTGCCCCACGTGATTCTGCATTTTCAAGCGCACGGAATTGAACATGGAAAATATCGCAACTGTTATTATCGTCATTCATCTGATGGTGGTGGTCGCTCTGGTGGCCGTGGTTCTGCTGCAACGCTCTGAAGGCGGTGCGCTTGGCATGGGCGGCGGCGGTGGCGGTGGCATGATGTCCGCACGCGGTGCAGCCAATGCCTTGACCCGGACCACCGGGATTCTTGCGGCAGCGTTTTTCATCACATCCCTTTCACTGGGATTTTTGGCAAAACTTGATGGTAGCCCAAGCGATATTCTCGACAACATTCCAGCCAATCAGCAGCAACCTGCAGCGGATGGCACCATACCAAAATCTGGTGGTATTCTTGATAAATTGCCGCCTGCCAAACCACAGGCACCTTCAACCGGTGTTCCTGATTCGCAATAACAGTCTGAAACAGGTCAACAAGCGCTCCGCATGATAGTGGGGCGTTTTTTTTGGAAAAAGCAAAATTTTTGCTGGCGCTTCACCAATGAATCACGATACTATCTAAGCCCATGGCGCGATATATATTTATAACCGGCGGCGTGGTCTCCTCACTTGGCAAAGGGCTTGCATCAGCTGCCCTTGGTGCGCTTTTGCAAGCGCGCGGCTACAAGGTTCGTCTTCGAAAACTTGACCCCTATCTCAATGTTGATCCGGGCACCATGTCACCCTATCAGCACGGCGAATGTTTTGTCACCGATGACGGGGCCGAGACTGATCTCGACCTTGGCCATTATGAACGGTTTACCGGCAGGCCGGCTAACCAGGCCGACAACATCACTACCGGACGGATTTATCAAAATATCATCGCCAGCGAACGCCGTGGCGATTATCTCGGCGCAACAGTGCAGGTAATCCCGCATGTAACCAATGCGATCAAGGAGTTTATCCTTGATGGCAACGAAGATTATGATTTTGTGTTGTGCGAAATCGGTGGCACGGTGGGTGACATCGAGGCACTGCCGTTTTTTGAATCAATCCGCCAGCTTGGCAATGAATTGCCGCGCGGCGCGTGCATATATGTGCATTTGACCCTGATGCCGTGGATACCGACTGCGGGTGAGTTAAAAACCAAACCCACCCAGCATTCGGTCAAGGAACTGCGTTCGATCGGCATTCAGCCGGATATTCTTTTGGTTCGGGCCGACCGGGAAATTCCCAAGGAGGAACGGCGCAAGCTGTCGCTGTTCTGTAATGTGCGTGAGCATGCGGTAATCCAAGCGCTTGATGCAGCTTCAATTTACGATGTGCCGATGACCTATCATCGTGAGGGGCTGGATCAGGAAGTGCTGAATGCCTTTGGCATTGATCCGGCACCGAAACCACGCATGGAAGTGTGGGAGGAAATTTCCCGCAAAATCCACAATCCGGAAGGTGAGGTGGTGATTGCCATAGTCGGCAAATACACAGTGTTGAAAGACGCCTATAAATCGCTGATTGAATCGCTGCAACATGGCGGCATCGCCAATAATGTGAAAGTTCGCTTGAAGTGGATTGAATCCGACATATTCGACAAGGAAGACCCGTCGGCCCATCTTGGCCGGGTTGATGGCATCATCGTACCCGGTGGTTTTGGCGAGCGTGGCAGTGAGGGAAAAATCAAGGCTGTCACCTATGCACGGGAAAACAAGATACCCTATTTTGGCATCTGTTTTGGCATGCAAATGGCGGTCATCGAAGCAGCGCGCAATCTGGCGGGCATCGAAAATGCCAGTTCAACCGAATTTGGTGAAACATCCGAACCCGTGGTCGGGTTGATGACCGAATGGCTGAAGGGCAATGCACTTGAAAAACGACAGGCCAGCGGCGATATGGGCGGCACCATGCGGCTTGGTGCCTATGATGCAACATTGAAAGAAGGCAGCCAGATCGCTGAAATTTATGGCGGTACGGATATATCAGAGCGTCACCGCCACCGTTACGAAGTCAATATTGACTATATGAAGCGACTTGAGGATGCTGGACTAACCTTTTCCGGCCTTTCGCCCGACGGGGTGTTGCCGGAAACCATTGAATATGCCGATCATCCGTGGTTTATCGGTGTGCAATATCACCCGGAACTGAAATCACGACCGTTTGACCCGCACCCGCTTTTTGCCAGTTTTATTGCAGCTGCTGTGGAGCAAAACAGGATGGTTTGAGGGTGGGGGAAATT
>JALTNS010000512.1 GCA_027000565.1 Rhizobiaceae bacterium
CACCGCCACATTAAATTCCGGTGGCACATCGCGCGAACCCGGAATTTTATATGTAGACGGACCAATTGTGCGCAGCGCGCCCTTTTTGTCCCACCACAATTCTTCACAGGTGAGCCAGCCCATGCCTTGCACAAAGGCACCCTCGATCTGGCCCAGATCAATCGCCGGATTAATCGGCTTGCCGCAATCCTGCACAATATCGGCGCGCAGGCAGCGGGTTTCGCCGGTCAGCGTATCAATGGCCACCTCGGCCACGGCCACACCATAGGTGAAATAATAAAACGGACGGCCTTTGAGCGTTGCCGCATTCCAGTGAATTTCAGGCGTTGCATAATGGCCGGCGGCTGAAAGCGATACCCGGTTGAACCAGCAACGATTGGCAAGTTCGGCAAATGTCATCGACTTGCCGTTGGCGCTGATCTTGTTGTCGGCAAATTCAACATCATTGATTGATGCATCAAGTTCCCTGGCCGCAACTTCGATCATCCGCGATTTGATCATGCTGGCAGCCTTGAACGCGGCAGCGCCATTGAGATCAGAGCCGGTTGAGGCCGCCGTGGCGCTGGTATTGGGAACCTTGCCGGTATTGGTCGCGGTGATCTTGATCATCTCCTGATCGATCTGGAAAACCTCGGCCACCACCTGCGCCACCTTGGTAAAAAGCCCCTGCCCCATTTCGGTGCCACCGTGATTAAGATGGACCGAACCATCCATATAAACATGGACCAGCGCGCCCGCCTGATTGAGCGTTGGCAGGTTGAAGGAAATACCGAACTTCACCGGCATCATCGCCAGACCGCGGCGCAATAGCGGGTTATTGGCATTGTGGGCATCAATTTCAGCGCGGCGGCGATCCCATTCCGCGCTTTCCATTACCCGGTCAACCACATCATTTATGCGATTATCGGATACCTGTTGATCATAGGGCGTTTTGGTGCCGGTATTGTCGCCGTAATAATTGATCGCCCGCATGTGGTTCGGGTCGATGCCCAGCTTGCGGGAAACCGTATCAATGATGCCTTCAATCGCAACGATGCCCTGCGGGCCGCCAAAGCCGCGAAAAGCGGTATTGGAAACCGTGTTGGTCTTGCAGGCATGGCCGATGAAATCTGCGGCCGGAATGTGATAACAATTGTCCAGATGGGTCAGCGTGCGGGTGATCACCGGGCCGGTGAGATCGGCAACATTACCGGCATTGGCCAGACATTCCGCATCAAGACCGGCTATCCGGCCCTCATTGGAAACACCAACCTTCCAGTTAATCACATAATCGTGGCGCTTGCCGGTCGCCTGCATATCGTCGTGACGCCGCAAACGCAGCCGACAGGGGCGATTTTCAAGATCAGCAAACAAAGCTGCAATCGCCGCAATGATCGTCGGATGGCTTTCCTTGCCGCCAAAACCACCACCCATACGGCGGATTTGCACATCGACCGCGTGCGCCGGAACGCCCAGCACATGGGCAACATGGTGCTGCACTTCCGAAGGGTGCTGGGTTGATGAATAGACGGTCACATCACGGTCTTCGCCCGGATGGGCATAGGCAATCTGTCCTTCAAGGTAGAAATGATCCTGCCCGCCGATGCGAAACTGCCCTTCGAAGGTCCGGTCGGCACCATCAATGGCGCTCTTTGCGTCTTTGTCGATTAAATGTTGAACACCGAGCGCATAGGACTTGTTGGCGTGGGCTGTCTCAACATCGAGCACCGGTTCCAGCGGGGTGATATCAAGTTCAACCAGTCGCGCGGCCTGTACAGCGGTTTCAAAACTGTCGGCGGCAACGGCGGCGACAATCTGCCCGACATGCTCGACCACACCATCGGCAAACAATGGTTCGCCGGACAGTATCGGCGCCACATCATTGTGGCCGGGAATATCGCTGGCGGTGATCACCTTGATCACACCCGGCAAGGCCAGCGCCTTTGAAGCATCAATGCCGTTCAAAGTGCCATGGGCAATCGGCGACAACACCAAAGCCGCATGCATGGTGCGCGGCAGATCGGGCATATCGTCGATATAGACGGCCTTGCCGGTGAGGTGTTTGAGGGCTGAATCATGGGCATAACCCTTGCCGACATGGGCGCGCTTGATGGCAAGACCATCAAATTTTTCAGGAGCATTCACAGGTCCATCACCTCCACGGTTTCACCACCAAGATCGCGGACAAATCGCTCACATAGATTAGCTGCAACCTTTGAGCGGTATTTTGCAGTAC
>JALTNS010000513.1 GCA_027000565.1 Rhizobiaceae bacterium
CGGCAGGAGGT
Organism: Rhizobiaceae bacterium; assembly: GCA_027000565.1. Lineage (GTDB taxonomy): Bacteria > Pseudomonadota > Alphaproteobacteria > Rhizobiales > Rhizobiaceae > SZUA-100. The sequence goes on from JALTNS010000513.1 coordinate 12, forward strand.
TGTTTCACGGTCGATTGAAGGGCCTGTCCACCGTACTAATTACCGCGAAATCAGGGACCGGTCGCTGAAAATTGCCCAGGCACTGGAACGCGATGGATATAAACTTGGCGACCGTATCGCCACCCTTGCGTGGAACACCTGGCGTCACCTCGAATGCTGGTACGGCATTATGGGTATTGGCGCGGTTTATCACACGCTCAACCCGCGGCTTTTTCCAGAACAGATCGCCTGGATCATGAACCATGCGGAAGACAGGCTGATTTTTGTCGATATAACTTTTTTGCCGATTATCGAGGCAATTGCTGCCAAGGTGCCCAGCCTCGAAAAAGTTATCGTGCTTACCGATGATGAACATATGCCGGAAAGCAAGCTGCCGAATATAGTCTCTTATGAAAGCTGGCTGTCCGCAGTCGATGGCGATTTCCAATGGAAATCATTCGATGAAAAAACTGCCGCCGGTATGTGCTATACATCCGGCACAACCGGCAATCCCAAAGGTGTGGTCTATTCTCACCGTTCCAATGTTATTCACGCGCTGGTCTCAACCCAGCCCGATGCATTGGGCATTGCCGCCAAGGAAGCAATCTTGCCGGTGGTCCCGCTGTTTCACGCCAATGCCTGGGGCATTTCGTTCACGGCACCAATGGTTGGCGCAAAAATGGTGATGCCCGGTGGACGTATGGACGGTGAAGGTATTTATGAATTGCTCGACAGCGAAAAAGTCACTTTTTCTGCCGCAGTGCCGACCGTGTGGCTGATGTTGTTGCAATATCTCGAAGAAACCGGAAAACAGCTGCCACATCTCACCCGGGTGGTGATCGGGGGGGCCGCATGTCCGCGCACAATTATTCAGAAATTTCAGGACAATTACGGCGTTACCGTATTCCATGCCTGGGGCATGACCGAAATGAGCCCGATTGGCACAGTCGGCACGGTCAAACCGCAATTTGCTGATTTGACCGGCGGTGCACTGCTCGATCTGCAGGAAAAGCAGGGTTACACTCCGTTCAGTGTTGAAATGAAGGTAACTGATGATGAGAATAATGAGTTGCCCTGGGACGGCAAATCCTTTGGCAATCTGAAGGTGCGTGGCCCGGCCATTTCCAGCGGCTATTATGGTGGTGATGGCAAGGAGCAGTTTGAAGAGGACGGTTTTTTTGATACCGGCGATGTCGCCCATATCGACGAGCACGGTTATATGCAGATTACTGATCGCGCCAAAGATGTGATCAAATCCGGTGGCGAGTGGATTTCGACCATTGATCTGGAAAATCTTGCGGTAGGCCACCCGGATGTGGCGGAAGCGGCGGTGATCGGGATTTACCATCCAAAATGGGACGAACGCCCGCTGCTGATCATTGTCAAAAAAGCCGGTTGCGATCCGGCTGGCGCAGATATTCTGAAATTCATGGAAGGCAAGATTGCCAAATGGTGGATGCCGGATGATGTTGCGTTTGTCGATGAAATTCCCCACACCGCTACCGGAAAAATTCAAAAAATGGATTTAAGAAAGCAGTTTGCCGAATATAAATTGCCGACAGCGTAAGCGTGCTTTGGAACAGGTGATGCTGGATTCGGCAAACGAGCCACCTATGGGCAGTGATGAAGCGTCGCCCGACAGGTTCCCGGAAAGATGGCCTGTTGAGGTGCGCTACGGTGGCAGAGATCTGCGGCGCCTGTCAGTTCGCGGTGTGCTTTTGATGGTATTGACGGTCGGGCTTTATCGCTTCTGGTTTGTCAGTGATCTTAGACGGTTTTTCTGGTCACGAACCATCATCAATGGCAGTCCGCTGGAATATACCGGTCGCGGGCTGGAATTGTTCATCGGGTTTTTAATCGCGGTAGCGATCCTTTTGCCGTTCGCCCTTGTGCTGTTTGGACTGTCTTTGGTGTCGCAACAGGCGGTGATTATTGGCAACATACTGTATTTTGTGATTCTGTCATTCCTCGGCCAGTATGCGCTTTACCGTGCCCGGCGATACCGCTTGAACCGCACCGTTTGGCGTGGCCTGCGGCTTCATTTAACCGGTTCAGCCTGGAAATATGCCTTTCTTGTATTTGGATGGGCCATTGCTGGCATTTTGACGTTGGGCATTGCCTGGCCCTGGGCATCAGCTTCGCTGGAACGGTTTCGGGTCAATAACACCTGGTATGGAAATCTTCCGTTCAATTCGAAAGCAAAATGGT
>JALTNS010000514.1 GCA_027000565.1 Rhizobiaceae bacterium
CAGGCGCATCATCCATATTCATGCGCTCGGCTTCCGCCACCGATAGATAGAGTTTAAAACCCTCCACCTCGTCCATTATCTGTTTGCCAAGAACCGTTGGTGCGCGCATCAGATGATAAAAGCTGACATTGAGAATACCAATGGCTGCGCCGGCAAGCGAAAACCAAAAAGGAACTTTTTCGAAGCCAAAAGGCCAGACCATGCTGATGAGAAGCAACAATCCACCGATGATTGTTAAAATTACACCTACCAGTTTCGAACTTCCGCCGGGCAGGAGGTCCCACAACCGACGCAAACCCATCGATGCCAATATAGCACCAAAAGTGGCAAACAAGGTCATGGAAATCATGGAGACGGTCAGGACTTGATCAAACAACAATAGTAGGGAGACCACGATTGTAACAACTGATATGGTCGCTCCAATCAAAAACCATCCGGTGTTGTTTTTGAAAAACACATCACCATGTTCTTTCAACAAGGCTGATTTGAATTTTTCCCGCGCTTTTTGAACGTAGCTGTGGTTGGCTTGGACAAATTCCATTCTGTCACGCGCGCCAAACAAATTTTTGAGAAGAGCCTTTTCACCACTTGGCAGAAGTTGTTTTTTGCCAGTGCCCGTTTTTTCGACAACAAAATCTTCGTATTCCTTATCGACGATCAAGTGTCCTTTTACTGCCAATGACACAAGTGCAGCAATAAAGGGTTTTGTCGCGCCAGAACCGGCACTCTTGAATTCCATATAATGTAGATAACTGATCGCGGCAGGTGACAGATCGTCAGGAGGGCTAAAGCGGGGAAAGATAACACCACCTTCCGGGTCTCGCCCGACCCATCGCCAGACGATAATGTAATATACAGCGGTTGCGAGTGTTCCCAGAGCCAGAACAATAATCCCGAGATTGTCCCAAACCCGCCATAACCAGGTGACAAGTGTTGATGGCTCGGCAACCACACCTTTTGGCCAACCCACCGCGATGGTCAATCCTTCATAAAAATCAAGTGGAGCCGTTGTCTCGAACACCATGATATTCTGACCAACGGATCGGCTCGTAAAATCGGTTCCTGTGGCTCCAACTCGACCAGTGAAAGCTGATTTATTGATAATTCTGGCTGTTTCCGGCAAGACGACCCTGGCAATCACCTTGTCGATCGGGAATGCCCAGTTTTCACCGGTCACATTCCAGTAGAGTTCGTCAAAATCCTTGAAATACCGCAACTGCCGACTGGTTTCATAAGTGATTTCATAGGTGTATTCCCCGCTGTTGAGGTATACGTTCTTGTCGCCGATATAGGTGCGTTTGAAATCACCCGCCGACTCCTGAAACCACGGTTCTGAAATGCCGTCCCTGGTAACCGATAGAACCTTAAAGCCAACCTGTCGCCGGTAACCTGAATCATCGCGATAAAGTACCGGGAAATCGCGGTAAATGCCGCGTTTGATCTGCCTGCCCTCGGCGCGTACCCTGAATTTTTCAACCACCAAAAGAGAAGCGTCTTCGCGCACAGTAATGGTCGATTCAAACGATAAGATTCGTTCTTCGGCCTGCACCGACAGGGTCGATACAACCATCAATATCAACCCGATCAAACCACCAATCAGAAAATCCCCCCGGATTCCGGGAACCCTTAAACAGAATAAAACGGCCGTTTGCCTCATGTCTAAAACTCGACTTTTGGCAGGCGGCGGGAATATTCACTATCAATTTCGAAAAATTCGGCTTTGATAAACTGGAACTGGTTGGCAATCAGGTTGGACGGGAACGATTCAACCGACACATTCAGGTTGCGCACCGCGCCATTATAATAACGCCTCGACATCTGGATTTGATCTTCAATTTCCTCCAGCGAGTTTTGAAAATCCATAATGTTTTGATTGGCTTTCAGTTCCGGATAGTTCTCCATCACGGCAAACAACTTCATCAGTCCGCCGGACAGCGCATTTTCAGCCGTCGCACGATTTTCCGGACTGGCGTTTTGAGCCCCCTCCACATTGGCGCGCATTTTGGTGATGTCCTCAAGCAGCGTCTTTTCGTGTTTCATATAGCCTTTGACGGCTGACAGAAGATTGGGGATGAGGTTGGAGCGGCGCTTGAGCTGCACATCAATGCCACTCCAGCCCTCTTCAACCATTTGCCGGTTTTTTACCAGTTTATTGTAAAGCGACACCGCGTAAAGTGCGATTGCAGCGATAATGG
>JALTNS010000515.1 GCA_027000565.1 Rhizobiaceae bacterium
GTCCATTTCAAGCCGTGTGAGGCAATTTCCCAGCCCGCGCATTGCATTGCTTCCACTTGTGCCGGTGAACGTTTGAGTGCGGTTGCAACACCGTAGACGGTGACCGGAATGTTTTCGCCCGTAAACAAACGGTGCAATCGCCAAAACCCGACACGGGAGCCAAATTCATAGATGGATTCCATGTTCCAGTGCCGTTGACCGGGCCAGCTTGAAGCGCCGACTATTTCAGAAAGGAATGCCTCGGATCCTGCATCCCCATGCAGGACGCAATTTTCTCCGCCCTCTTCATAATTAACCACAAATTGCACAGCAATCGCCGCCCCGTCAGGCCATTCGACCCTGGGCGGGTTCTGACCATAACCGTGCATGTCTCTTGGATATCGGCTCAGGTTCCCATCCTTCCAATCGGGTTTTGATGAATCATTGAAATGACCGTGGCTCAATATAGATCGATAAGCTGATAATTATCAAAGTACTTTTGAATTTGGTGACAAATTATACTGGCGATATTGATATTCCTGATTTTGGCCCATAGGGTTGATTTCCGGTTGTTTTACCGGAGACCGGGGAGGGCACGATGGACGAATATCCAATCATTTGGGAATGGCTCTTATTTGCTGTTCGCTGGCTGCATGTAATCACCGGCATAGCCTGGATAGGATCGTCGTTTTATTTTATTGCGCTTGATTTGGGTCTGAAACGGGATTTGCCGGAAGGCGTCCTTGCTGACGGCGAAGAATGGCAGGTTCATGGTGGCGGTTTCTATCATATCCAGAAATATCTGGTCGCGCCGGCTGAAATGCCCGAACACCTGACATGGTTCAAATGGGAATCCTATGCCACCTGGCTTTCAGGTTTTGCTATGATGGTGATGGTTTACTATGTCAGCGCTGATCTGTTTCTGGTCGACAGCACGGTTTTTGACATTTCACCTGTCAAAGCCGTTTTAATCTCGCTGGCATCGCTGACCGTGGGCTGGATAATCTACGATTTCCTCTGCAAATCATCATTCGGACAAGACAATACGCGGTTGATGGTTCTGCTCTATATTGTGCTGGTTGCCATGGCATGGGGCTATACTCAGGTGTTTTCTGGCCGGGCGGCTTTTCTTCATCTTGGAGCGTTCACCGCGACTATCATGTCCGCCAATGTGTTTTTCATCATTATGCCAAACCAGCGCGTCGTGGTGGCAGACCTGAAGGCCGGGCGTACGCCGGACCCGAAATATGGCAAGATTGCCAAGCAACGCTCTACCCACAACAACTACCTGACTTTACCTGTTATTTTCCTGATGTTGTCGAACCACTATCCGTTGGCATTTGCCACTGAATACAGCTGGATTATCGCATCACTGGTTTTTTTGATGGGCGTTACCATCCGCCATTATTTTAATTCCAAACATGCGCGCAAGGGCCATCCGACATGGACATGGCTTGCGACCGCTGTACTATTTGTTGTCATCATGTGGATTTCAACGCTCTCAAAACCATTGCCCGACGAGGAAGAAGAAGCCGTGCTTTCTCCGCGTGAACAGATGTTTGCATCCGCTGTCAGTTTTGAAGAAGTGCGTGATACAGTACAGGGCCGTTGTTCAATGTGCCATGCGGTTGAACCTTCGTGGGAGGGGATAATTGTTCCACCAAAAGGCGTGTTGCTTGAAACCGATCAACAGATTGCCGCCCATGCCCGCGAAATTTATATCAATGCCGGACGCACAAATGCGATGCCACCCAATAATGTCAGCGAGATTACCAACAAAGAGCGAAAACTCATTATCGCCTGGTATGAAGCGGCAATTAAGGGTGAAAAACAGAACTAATCTTCCCGGATTGCTTCACTTGTTAATGGCTAAAGGAGATCACATCCGACGTGGCACTCGATATCATTACCATTGGGCGCTCGTCCGTTGATCTTTATGGCGCCCAGGTTGGCGGGCGCTTGGAAGACATGCGCTCGTTCGAAAAATATATCGGTGGATCGCCGACCAACATAGCCGCTGGCACAGCCCGGCTTGGTCTGAAGTCAGCGTTGATAACCCGGGTTGGCGATGAGCATATGGGGAGGTTCATTCGCGGGCAATTAATTGCCGAGGGCGTTGATGTGAGGGGTGTAATCACCGATCCGCAACGGCTTACTGCATTGGTTTTGCTGGGGATTCGGGATGACAAACAATTCCCGCTTATATTTTAC
>JALTNS010000516.1 GCA_027000565.1 Rhizobiaceae bacterium
ACTCTGATCAGGCGATCTTTTCAGTACACTGCCACAATGATCTGGGCCTGGCTGTGGCCAACTCACTGGCTGCGGTTGAAAATGGTGCGCGCCAGGTTGAATGTACGATGAATGGTTTGGGTGAGCGGGCCGGCAATGCTTCGCTGGAAGAGATTGTGATGATCATGAAAACACGCTCGGATCGTTATCATATTGAAACCGGCATCGATACAACAAAAATAGTACCAGCGTCAAAGCTGGTCAGTGGTATTACAGGTATGCCGATTCAGGCCAACAAGGCGATCGTTGGTGCCAATGCTTTTGCACATGAGTCCGGTATTCATCAGGATGGCATGTTAAAGCATAAAAAGACCTATGAAATCATGACACCGGAATCGGTGGGCTGGAGTACCAATCGCATGGTGTTGGGAAAACACTCCGGCCGGGCGGCTTTGAAAGCGCGCTATGTGGAGCTCGGCGTGGTGCTGGATGATGCACGCCTGATCACGGTATTCGACCGTTTCAAGGTACTGGCCGACAAGAAAAATGTACGTGTACTCAATTGTGGCCAATGGGGTGACAAGCGTGTTCCCGGACTGGATTTCAAACGTGTTAACGGTGGTCTGCTGGTGCAGGATCGTGACCTTGGCATGGTGACTGAAACCGATCTTGAAGTAGTTACCAAAAAAGCACCCTCCAACCAGCAAATGCAGGATCTGCTGTTTGCATGGAAAATAGCCAAATACGTCAAGTCCAACGCCATTGTTTACTGCAAGGATGGTATGACCATCGGCGTTGGTGCCGGCCAGATGAGTCGTGTCTACAGCGCCCGTATTGCCGCAATCAAGGCTGCTGATGCTGATCTTGAAGTCAAGGGTTCAGTAATGGCCTCTGACGCGTTCTTTCCCTTCAGAGACGGCCTGGACTCCGCTGCTGAAGTTGGTGTCACCGCAGTCATCCAGCCCGGTGGTTCCATGCGTGACAATGAAGTGATCGAAGCCGCTGATGAACATGGCATTGCGATGGTATTTACCGGCATGAGACATTTCCGGCACTAGCAGGAGCAGATTCCCTACCCGGCTACATCCCGCTTTAACACAGAAACCTGATTACGACCTTCTTCCTTGGCGGTAAACAAGGCATGGTCTACATTGTGTAACAACATATCCAGTGTACAACCGACGCCGGTCTTCTGACATACCAGACCAATACTCAGCGTAACCCTGATGACCTCACCCTGCCATTCAAACTCCATTGTATTGACCTTGTTCAGTATTTCATCCGCCAGCACCTCGGCAGAGGTAATATTTTCTGTCAGCAACACTACAAATTCATCACCTGCATAACGTGCAACAAGATGTTTATCACCAGCAACTGATTTTATCGCTTCCGCCATCTGGACCAGAACACGATCACCTGCAGCATGACCAAAACGATCATTTATCGGTTTGAAATTATCCACATCCAGCATCATCAGGCAAAGCTCTGATACCCCATTCCCGGATCCCGACAACACCTGTAACAAACTGGATTCAAAATAGCGACGATTGTACAACCGTGTCAGATAATCCTGGGAGGCAAAAATCTGTAGCTGCCTGTTCGCTCCCCGTAACTCCTGTGTGGCATCATTTACACGACGTTGCAATGACTGATTCAGCTCATCCAGTTGAACACGTGATGACTGTAACCCTTTTAACAGGCTGTTTATACGTGCTCCCAGCGTTCTGACTTCACGCGGGGCATGTTTTGAAATTTCAGGTAAATCACCATTAAAATCATTCGCTGCAATCTTCGTAGCAGATATACATAAACGCTTTAAAGGTGAAGTGATCCATCTGACCAGTAGAAATGCAATAAACAAAGCCAGCCCCAGTCCTGCCAGTCCCCAGATCAACTGGGTATGCAAAATACGGTTTACATGTGCCTCAACTTCAGGCTTGGGCTGCGGCACCATAATACCCCAGTTAATTTCCGGCACAGATGCATAACCGGCAACCATATTGGCACCCATAAACGGTGAATAAAATTCCGTCACCCCGGTCTGGCCATTTATCATCTTTTGTACAATCGGCCAGTGTGACAAATCACGCATTTCTGCCATCCAGTCCGGATTAGGATGAGCGACCGCACGCCCTTTCTGGTCAACAATGGCCGAATGCCCCTTGGTGCCGAATTTAATCTTGCGACGTATTTTTT
>JALTNS010000517.1 GCA_027000565.1 Rhizobiaceae bacterium
TACAGGCCGACATCGAAGCCATCACGGCCAATCAGGCTCATGCCTGTTCGGTGATTACCACACTCACCGTTCAGGACACCCATGACGTGCATAATCTGGTTCCGGTGGATAGCCAATTTTTCAACGAGGCCGCCACGACCTTGCTCAACGATGTCTCCGTCCATGCATTTAAAACCGGTTTACTCGCCGATCCCGGCATTGCAGAGATTATCACTCGTATCGTAAGCAACCATCCCGCAATCCCGCTGGTAGTCGATCCGGTGCTGGCTACGGGTGCAGGTACCGAGCTTGCCAATGCGGCGCTTGTGGACATCTTTCGGCAGCAATTGTTACCCCTCGCATACCTTGCCACCCCTAATCTACCCGAAGCACAGCGACTAACTGGTGAAAATGATCCCGCCGCCTGTGCAGCAAAACTACTCAGCACAGGTTGCCAGTATGTTCTGCTTACGGGCACCCATGCTAACACCACTAACGTCATTAACACGCTCTATAGCGCCACTGAAAAAATAGAATTTGAAGTGGCACGTCTCGACGGGGAATATCATGGTTCCGGCTGCACGCTTGCGGCCAGTCTTGCTGCCCAACTTGCACGGGGACAGGACATCAGAACGGCTGTCGGCGTCGCCATTGACTATACTTGGCAGTCGCTTACTCATGCCCGGGCAATCAGTCATGGACAATTAATTCCGCAACGGTAAAAGCCCGATGACGACACCAACACCCCTTCTGCGCGGGCTTTATGTGATTACTGACGACAAACTCAGTGGCCCACACGTGCTGAACCACGTTCAACAGGCGCTCGAAGGTGGTGCCTCCATTGTCCAGTACCGAAATAAAACCGGACAGGCTGCAATAAAAGAAATGACCGCACGGTCACTGCTTGAGCTCTGCCGTACTTATCGTGCGCCGCTGATCATTAATGACGACCTGAAACTTGCCGCCAGAATTGGTGCGGATGGCGTACACCTTGGGCAAACGGATGCCTCACTCATTGAAGCGCGCCAACATCTCGGTAGCCAGGCTATTATTGGCGTTACCTGCCATGCGTCACTGTCCCTTGCGAAGCAGGCACAGGAACGCGGTGCCGACTATGTTGCTTTTGGCCGTTTTTTTAACTCGGCAACCAAACCTGAAGCTCCCCCCGCCCCTCTCCAATTACTCAGCCAGGCCCGACGGGAACTTGCTGTGCCAATTTGTGCTATCGGTGGGATTACTATCGATAGTGCCCCGGTGCTGCTTGAATCCGGCGCCGATTTACTTGCTATTATCCATGGAGTATTTGGTCAAAAAGATATCACTCTGGCCGCCAATCAATTTGCCTCTTTATGGCCTGACAGGTAAAACGCCTTTTACGAAAGCGTTACCACAATAAAACTGGTAAAATTGGTACGCTAAACTAAACCATAATACGACCAGTGTGCCAGACACTGTACTGAAGTAAGGAAAATGTTATGTCCCGTTCACATGATTTGTTTATTGCTGCCCAACAACACATTCCTGGAGGCGTTAACTCACCCGTCCGCGCATTCAAAGGCGTTGGCGGTGATCCTGTATTTTTCAAACGTGCCAACGGGGCCTACTTGTACGATGAAGATGACCGCCAGTACATCGATTATGTCGCCTCATGGGGGCCGGCCATTCTTGGTCATGCACACCCTGAGGTTATCAAGGCAGTACAGGATGCCGCAGAAGATGGACTGAGCTTTGGTGCACCGACTGCCATTGAAACCGAAATGGCGGATATACTTTGCAAAATTGTGCCCTCTATGGACATGGTGCGCATGGTAAGTTCAGGTACCGAAGCGACCATGAGTGCGATTCGTCTGGCACGCGGCTATACCGGTCGTGACAAAATCGTAAAATTTGAAGGTTGTTACCACGGCCATGCCGACTCGCTACTGGTTAAAGCGGGATCGGGCATGCTGACACTGGGTGTTCCTACCTCACCGGGTGTCCCCGCCGGGCTGGCCGACCACACCATCACCCTGACGTACAATGATATCCAGCAAGTTGAACAGGTCTTCAAGGAAATCGGTGAGCAAATCGCCTGTATTATTGTCGAGCCGGTAGCCGGCAATATGAACTGCATACCGCCAGTTCCCGGTTTTCTTGAAGGTCTGCGCGAAGTGTGTAATGAATATGGCAGTGTATTAATCCTTGATGAAGT
>JALTNS010000518.1 GCA_027000565.1 Rhizobiaceae bacterium
ATAGTTGTCCCACTGCCATTATTAGCGAGCATGCCATCGCCACTGTCCGTCACTGCCCAGGTATTGGCGTTGGTCGAATCAAAACCCGTAAGAGTGTCTGAGTCCGTGCCGCCCACTACGGTGGCCGTAATGCCGTCAGCCTGGATACTAAACATGTCGGCACCTCCACGACCATTAATGGCGCCACTAAAATTGGCGCTGATGGTAAAGGTGTCTACGGCGTTACCACCCGTGAGGGTGTCGATGTTGGTGACGTTGGCGACATAGGTTTCTGGTGTGCTGCTGGTGTCTATGAGGCTGTTGGCTGTACCGGCAGGGGTGATGTTCCAGGTGGTGGCGGTGTTGCGGCCGGTGAGGCTGTTGCTGCCACCTCCGCCGTCAAGCATTCCGCTGATGGCGCCTGTGTTGGTGAAAGTGAAGTCGTCTGCGCCGGTGCCGCCGGTGAGGTTTTCCATTTGCGTAAACGTCAGTCTGTTGTTTAACCCGCCCTCGTTATTGCCGGTGACAACCCAGGTATTATCCGTACCCAGGCTGGTGAGTGTATCTATACCATCACTGCCCGTTAAGGTAATGTCGGATGTAAAATCGTTTTGATAATTGATGGTGGTCGTTGCGGTAGTTGTGCTGGTGAGTGACAGGGTGGCTATTTGGGTGGTGCCGTCAGTTCCACCATTGATGCCTGTACCACCGCTTGCATTGATGTCGCCATTTAAGGTTATCGAGGGTGGGTTATTTGTGTCTTCAATGCCATTAATCTGAATTCTACCGCCTGCTCCGCCATCCCTGCTGGTCGTTGCACTGTCAAATGCCATGCTACCGGCAGTCGTTATTTGGCTTACGGTAATATCGGCCCCCGTTAGGGTGACGTTGCCACCGGCATAACCATTGCCACCACCGCTGGCTGATATTCTTGTCCCTGCGCTGGCATCAATATCCGCAAGAGTAATCTCCGTATCTGCGGTGATAATGACGGCTCCGCCGCTACTATTGTTTGCGCCGGAAGTATCAATCGAACCAGCGGTGAAACGGGTGGAATTTTGCACATCAAGAGAGGTGGCGGTAATAGTAGTATCCGCATTAACATTCCCGGTGGCATTGATCATCAAACTGCCCAGCCGGATGCTATCACCCACTGAGCCGGAAAAAATCATTCCGTTACCGTATAGCGTCAAATTCTCTGTACCAACGGTTGTTCCATTCAGTGTGTTAGTAAAGCTGATGTCACCAGAGGTATTGCCACGGGCATCAAGGGTGGCTGTGTTTGCCAGAACAACGGGGCCGTCGAGGGTGATGGTCGCGCCATTACCATCTGTATTATTCTCATTGCCGACACTTCCAACAGAGGAAAGATCACCATTGAGTGTGATGCTGCCGCCGCTAAGGGTGATCGAGCCCGCAGCCTGACCAGCTGTACCAACACCTGCCATGCCTCCATTTGCCGTTAGCCCGATTGTAGTTAATGCTCCGGATGTGGTGATGGTGATATTGCCACCGTTCCGGTTTTCGACACCGGTAGTGTTAATCGTACCGTTGTTGGTGAAGCTTGTTGGAATAATGGGAGTGTTATTGTCAGGATCACCCACCACAAAGTTGCCGCCTTGTGTGGTGATGGAAACATTTGACCCGATGACAACGTCGCCTCGTGCATAAAGGTTGAGCGTGAGTGCGTCCTGAAGGTTGTTGTTTGCGGGACTACTATCATAAATTCGGCTGTTATTTATAAAACGAATATCATTCAAAGCATCCAGAGTCAGGGTTCCATTCTCTCGAAAATTGTAATTCAAATCGGCATCAAAAATAATATCTCCAACCTCATTGCCGCCACTGCCAGTTCTGACAATCACGCTGCTGCCACCATTTAGAGCATCGCTAATATCAGTAACATTGATTTCTGCCGGAGTGCCCGTTGAAGTGAAAACATCATCAACGTTAGGCGCGTTTTGAGTGACATTGTTGTTAATTGTGATTGAGTAGGGATCAATGAGCCAAATACCGCTGGCACCTGAAACCGCAGACGTATCAGGCGCACCGGTTAATTCAAATCCACGCAGCCCTGAGGTTTCAATAAAACCACCATCGCCCCCATTAATACCCCCTCGGGCAAACAGGTCGCCATAGATTCGAGCCGTATCCGTGGCAAAGGTGATGAGCCTGCCGCCGTCACC
>JALTNS010000519.1 GCA_027000565.1 Rhizobiaceae bacterium
ACACAACTTGCCGGTGTTGTGCTGATCAATATGCGCGATGGCAGCTTTACTTTTGTTAAAGCCAAGGCGGTTTTGCTGGGTACCGGCGGTGGCCCCACCATGTATCGCTATCATACGCCGTCGGGCGAAAAAACCTGCGACGGCATGGTGATGGCGTTGCGGCAGGGATTATCTTTGCGCGATATGGAGATGGTGCAGTTTCACCCTACCGGGCTGCTGGCGGGGTTAGATACGCGCATGACCGGCACGGTGCTGGAAGAAGGGTTGCGCGGTGCCGGCGGCTATCTGCTTAATGGTGAAAAAACCCGCTTCATGAAAGATTATGACCCGCTTGGTGAGCGCGCTACCCGCGATATTGTTTCACGCGCCATGTATGCGGAAATCCGCAAAGGCAAAACCACACCCAATAACGGGCTTTATATTTCCATGGGTCATTTGGGCAAAGAAGAAGTGGCGCACAAATTCAAGGGCATGGTGGAACGCTGTGCTGATTGCGGCTTTGATCTGGCCGGCGGTCTGGTGGAAGTGGTGCCGACGGCGCATTATATGATGGGCGGACTGGTTTTTAATGAAGATTGTTCTACCGGCCTACCGGGGCTGTTTGCTGCCGGTGAAGATACCGGCGGAGTGCATGGAGCCAACAGACTTGGCGGCAATGGCGTTGCCAACTCCACTGTCTTTGGCTCAATTGCCGGTGTTAGTATGGCAGAATATGCCGGGCGCGCAGGCGGGCTTGCCGATCCCGACCTGCCCCAGGTCGATGCGGCAATTGAGGCTGCATTAAAACCCTTTAAAAACCCCGCCGGAGATATCAACACCTTGCGCGAAGAACTGCTGACACTGATGTGGGAAAAAGTTGGTATCATGCGCAATGCAGAGGACTTGAGCGCAGCGCTTGTGCATCTTGATGAGTTGGAAGCCAGATTACATAAATGCGGCATCGGTGATCAATCACGGGTATTTAACTTGACCTGGCATGACTGGATTAATCTGGAAAACCAGATAGTAACCTCCAAGGCAATTGCGCAAGCATCCCTGGCGCGTGAAGATTCGCGCGGGGCGCATTTTCGTGAAGATTTTCCAGACACAGGTGATCTGGAAAAATCCCGCTATACTTGCGTCAATCTGAAAGACACTCAAATGCAGGTAACAACAAAGCCGGTGGAATTTACTGTTGTCAGGCCCGGCCAATCGCTGATTGGCGATGAACCAGTGCCTGCGCCGTCCAAGGAGTTTTAAAAATGATTGGGATTGAAAGAATTGAAAAGGCTGCCTATGACATTATGCTCAAGGCAGCAATTGACATTCCTGAAGATTACGAAGACGGCATTCGTGGCATGCAAACCAGTGAAAAGGGTGATCTGTCGTATTTTGTGCTTGAGGCTATGCTGGAAAATTATGGTGCTGCGCGTGAAGACCGCCGCCCGATGTGTGCTGATTCAGGTCTGCCGCGCTACTACGTCAAGGCCGGTAACGAGGCGCTGATAGAAGGGGGGTTTATCGCACTTGAAAAAGTCCTGCGCCAGGCCACCGCCCGCGCCACCCGGGATGTTCCCTTGCGGCCCAACCGTGTGCATCCGATAAGCCGGCAGGACAATGATAATAATGTCGGGATAAACGCGCCTGAGATTGACTATAGTTTCGAACCCGATGCCGACTGGATCGAGATTACCACGGTGCATAAGGGCGGGCTTTTTGGCACAGATTACCGCATGTTGTTTCCCGGTGATGGTATTGATGGCATCAAGCGTTTCTTTCTTGATGTGATGATCTCATTTGGCAAGCGCGGACTGGCCTGCCAGCCGGCCATTGTCGGCATTGGCCTGGGCGGCTCCAAAGATACATGTATGGTGCTGGGCAAGCAGGCGGCATGTTTGCGCATTGTCGGCGATAAAAATCCTGACCCTGAAATTGCCGATTTGGAAGAAGAACTTAAACAGATGGGAAATTCCATTGGCATGGGGGCGATGGGATTTGTTGGCTCATCCATGGTGGTCGATTGCCACATCGAGGTTGGCTATACTCATACCGGCGGTATGCCGATGAGTGTACATTCGTTTTGCCTGTCATCCAGGCGGGCAGCCGTGCGTATTTACAATGACGGGCGCATTGAACATCGCACCGATCCCAACTGGTTCACGCCATACATGAGAAGGAATACGG
>JALTNS010000520.1 GCA_027000565.1 Rhizobiaceae bacterium
CTGGTAAGGTGACTGGCGTGCACCATGAGCGCTGGTTTTTGGCCGGCAAGGGTCACCAGCCCGGCCCCGGCGCGCAATGCTGCTGTTGCCGCAAGTCGCGCCGCTCCGGTGTGCAATTCATCACCGGAGACAATCAGGCAATGTCCGCGACCATATTTATGTCCTGTCGGGGCCAGTTCGGGCAGGTGCCAGAGTTCAGGACCGTTCTCAAAAGTTTTGGCGTCAATCTCATCCAGAACTTTGGCTGGAATGCCGATATCGGTCACCTGTACCTCGCCGCAAAGCTCCCGCCCCGGATAAAGCAAGTGGCCCGGCTTCTTGGTAAAAAAGGTGACGGTTGTTTTCGCTCTGACGGCAACCCCGCGCACCTCTCCGGTGGCACCGTCCAGCCCGCTGGGCACATCGACACTGACCACCGGGCACCTGGCGGCGTTTACCTGGGCGACAGTCTCGCCCAAAACGCCTTTAACGTCCCGGTCCAGTCCGGCGCCGAGCAGCGCGTCGATGACAAGTTCAGAGTTCTGGATCAGGCCTGAATTTTGTATGCTTTGGGGTGTCAGGGGCTCGATTGCGCCTGTCCAGCGCCCGGCATTGATTTTTGCGTCGCCGCAAAGATTGTCCTTGTGGCCAAATAGCGCCACACGCACCGGCCATCCGGCCTCGGCCAGCAGGCGGGCCACAACGAACCCGTCACCGCCATTATTGCCCGGCCCGCATAAAACCAGCACCTCACACGTCTCATATCGCTTGGTCACAGCCTGAAAAACCGCCCGCCCGGCTTCTTCCATCAGATCAAGGGAGGCCACGCCGCTGGCAATGGCCAGCGCATCTGCCTGTCCTGTCTGCTCGGGGGTCAGTAAAACCGGCAATTTTATATTTTGTTCCAAACTTTCGTCCGATCAAGCGGCCTTGTTGCATGATATGGGCGACTGCCGCCTGAAACAAATATAGGGAAATCAGGACAAACAAAAAGGGCCTCCCTTCAGAGGAGGCCCTTGATCTGGTTCGTCCAGGTGATGTTATCAGCCCTCGTCGTCATCAATCAGTTCGATAAGCTTGGCCAGCTCATCGCGGGTCATTTCCACTTCACCGACCTCGGCCAGTTCAACAACAAAATCCACTACCTTGTTCTCGAACACCGGTGCCCGCAAGCCGGCAAGCGCCTGGGGATTTTTGCGGTAATAGTCATAAACTTCCTGTTCTTTTCCGGGGAAACGCCGTACCTCGGTGATCAGAGCCTGCTGGTGTTCTTCGTCGGTAATCTCGATATTGTTGAGATTGCCCACTTCGGCAACGACCAGACCCAGGCGCACCCGCCGCTCGGCAATCTTGCGGTATTGTTCGCGGGAGGCTTCTTCGGTGGTGTCCTCGTCCTCAAAGCTTTTGCCGTGTTGCTCCATTTCATGGACAACCCGTTGCCAGATGCCCTCAAATTCGTTTTCCACCAATTGCTCGGGCAACTCGAAATCATGCCCCTCATCAAGCGCATCCAGTATCAGGCGTTTCACCCGCTGGCGGGCCATGCTCTCATGGCTGGATTCAATCTGGGAGCGTACGGCCTTTTTCAACTCATCCAGACTGTCAACGCCAAGGGTTTTGGCGAAATCATCGTCCAGTTCACCCTCTTTCGGGGTATCGATGTGCAAAACTTCCACATCGAATACGGCGTCTTTGCCCGCCAGTTCAGAGTTGTTGTAGTCTGCGGGGAATGTTACCGGAATCTCGCCCTTGTCACCTTTTTTCATGCCCACGAGCTGTTCTTCAAACCCGGGAATATATTGATTGGCGCCAACCGCCACATGGGCGTGCTCGGCAGATCCGCCTTCAAACGGCTCCCCGTCAATCTTGCCGACAAAATTCAGGCCGACCCGATCATCCTGGGCAATTTCGGCGCCATCTTCTTTGGCTTCATATTCCCGGCGCTCAGAAAACAGGCGTGCGACTTCTCTGTCCACATCCTCATCGCTGACCGGAACCGTGGGCTTTTCGATCTTGATAGATTTGAAATCCATCAGTTCGATGGCCGGCAAGACTTCATAGCTGACGTCAAATGTCAGGTCAGCGGTGCCAGCAAATACCTTGTTGATATCGGACTGGTCTTCGTTCATGTCCACCTTGGGTTGGGAGGCGGCCTTTTCGTTACGCTCATCGAGCACCTGT
>JALTNS010000521.1:0-1777 GCA_027000565.1 Rhizobiaceae bacterium
GGCTTATGTTGATAATACCTCTGCTGAAGCTACTAAATATGTAAAAAATTATTGACTTAGACTCCAGAATCACAGCTTTTACCATTAAGTGGCGCAAAAAAGGCTACTTTCTGAAAATTGGGGCAACCACATGATTTCTGTAACACCTATCGAAACCGAGAAACCGTCAGAGCTGGCGCGTGATATATCAGAACGATTGAATGCTGCCATTCGGGAACATCTCCTTTCCGCGTTTGCTCCAAACAATATCAAAACATTGCGAAGCTTCCCCGCGCTTGAGGCCGCTGACCTCCTTGGCGTTTCCGGACAGTTTATGCGCAAGGTGCATAGCGAGGGCACGATCCCCGAGCCAAAAGAAATCCGCAATGGGCGCCGGTACTACTCCGCTCAGGAAATCTGGGATGCGCGGCAGGTATTAGAGCAATCATCACGCACCAAAGGTCGGTATCTTCCGGGACGTCGTGAGGGTGAAAAGCTCCAGATCTGGCAGTTGATGAATTTCAAAGGGGGTAGCAGCAAGAGCACAAGCACAATTCATCTGGCCCATTATTTTGCATTGCACGGTTACCGCGTTCTGGCGATTGATCTGGACCCTCAAGGCTCCCTTACATCTATGTGCGGGATCAACCCGGAGATCGAATTTGACGGGCTAACCATCTATGATGCAATCCGGTACGACACCCCTGCCCCGATGGCCGACGTGATCATGCCTACCTATTTTCCGGGAATTTCGCTCGCACCATCCCGCTTGCTGTTGTCAGAGTTTGAAACAGAATCTGCCGTTCACTCGAACCCTGACCAACCGTTTTTTCTGCGAATTGGCGAGGCGCTGGCGCAAGTCGAAGATCAATATGATATTGTATTGATGGATAGCCCGCCCCAACTCGGTTTTCTGACCATCGCCGGAATGGCGGCAGCCACATCGCTTATTGTCCCCTTAACGCCGTCAATGCTTGATGTTTCATCGACAGCGCAGTTTCTCGAACTGGCCGGCGCATATATGGGGGTTATCGAAGAGGCCGGAGCGCAGCTGCAATATGACCATTTCAAATTCCTGATCACACGGGACGAGCCAACAGACGTGCCATCACAGCAGCTGACTTCTTTCATGCGCGCCCTGTTTCAGGATCGGGTCATGACGGCCACGGCGCTTAAAAGCACGGCCATCAGCGATGCGACAATGCTAAAGCAATCCATTTACGAGGTGGTCCGCTCGGAGATGACCAGATCGACCTATGACCGGGCCAAAGAATCTATGGATGCTGTCGGTCGAGAGGTCGAGGCAATGGTACACGATGCATGGGGGCGTAACTAATGGCACGCAAATCTCTTCAAGATCTTTCCGGCATCGCGAATACGATTGCCCGTTCAGGAGCGCGACCTAAAAAAGGTCTCTCCACCAGTAACGCTCCGGCCCTTGGGGCATTGCAAGGGTCCCTCTCGGCCATCCGTGAAATAGACCCGGGCCTGATTGATGACTGGGGTCCGGCGGATCGGCTGGACGAGTTTACAGCTGTAAACAGCGAAGACAACAGCGACGGTTTTGACGCCCTGAAAACGAGCATCAAAGAAGACGGACAGCAAGTGCCCATTCTGGTCCGGCGCTCAAAAACAGAAGGCCGGTTTGAATCCATCTACGGGCGGCGGCGCCTAAAAGCGTGCCGTGAGTTGAACATCAAGGTGAAAGCCAACGTTCAGGAAATTGATGATGCCACCGCCCTACTGGCCAAAGGCCTTGAGAATGCGGCGCGCAGAAATCTGTCCTTCTATGAAAAGG
>JALTNS010000521.1:1787-2158 GCA_027000565.1 Rhizobiaceae bacterium
CGGTTTGCTGCTGCCATTCAGGACGCAGGCCATGATACCGCCGTTGTGCGAAAAGTGCTGAGCCTGTCCCCGTCCGGTCTGTCCCACTTGACCAAAGTAACGGATAACGTCCCGAATGCGATCGGTGATTTAATTGGTGCTGCTCCAAAATCGGGGCGCCCAAAATGGACCGCATTGGCCGAAGCCTTTGGCACGAACAAACTGTCTCTTGAAAGTGGCCTTGAGTTTTTATCCAAACTGGACCCGAGCATCGCCTCTGATGATCGCCTGGATCTCTTGCTGAAAGAGGTCACGCGCCGCGGCGCGCGTCATGGCGATGTAAAGGAGACCACACCGGTCAAGGGTATTACAATCAAGTCCGGCCGAGGAAC
>JALTNS010000522.1 GCA_027000565.1 Rhizobiaceae bacterium
TCTGATAATCGGGGTCTGGGGCGGCAAGCGCCGGGTTTATGCCAGCTTCAAGTTTTTCCTCTATACACTTCTCGGTTCCGTGCTGATGCTGCTGGCGATCATGGCAATGTACTGGGAAGCGGGCACCACAGATATTCCGACCCTTTTGGCCTATGACTTCCCCCCCGGGATGCAAACATGGCTGTGGCTGGCTTTCTTTGCTTCTTTTGCCGTCAAAATGCCGATGTGGCCGGTTCACACCTGGTTGCCCGATGCCCATGTGGAAGCCCCCACGGCCGGTTCGGTTATCCTGGCCGGTATTCTTCTGAAAATGGGCGGTTATGGTTTCCTGCGGTTCTCACTGCCTATGTTTCCACTTGCCAGTGCTGATTTTGCGCCGCTGATTTATACCCTGTCCATTATCGCAATCATTTATACGTCGCTGGTCGCGTTGATGCAGGAAGACATGAAGAAGCTGATCGCCTATTCATCCGTTGCCCATATGGGATTTGTCACCATGGGCATGTTTGCGATGAACATGCAGGGCGTGCAGGGCAGTATCTTCCAGATGCTGTCGCATGGTCTGGTTTCCGGCGCTTTGTTTTTGTGTGTCGGCATCGTTTATGACCGCATGCATACGCGCGAAATTGCTGCCTATGGCGGTTTGGTTAGCCGCATGCCGCGTTATGCAACGGTGTTTCTGATTTTCTCGCTGGCTAATATCGGATTGCCTGGCACTTCCGGATTTGTTGGCGAGTTTTTGACCATTCTTGGCGCATTTATTGCCAATACCTGGGTCGCGATATTTGCCACGACCGGGGTTATTTTGTCTGCGGCCTATGCACTTTGGCTATATCGCCGGGTAATTTTTGGGGCGATGGAAAAAGAAAGCCTGCGGGAAATTCTCGATCTGACAGGCCGTGAAAAGCTTTTGCTTTACCCGTTGGTTGTGTTGATCATTTTCTTCGGATTTTACCCGGCACCGGTATTCGATATTACCCAGGCGTCGGTGGATGCTTTGATAACCAACTACAATGATGCGCTTGAAGCGGCAAAGATGGCGGCAGTGAAATGATCCTGCGCGCATACAATTTGAGAGATAGTTCGAGGTGCAGCCTGTGAGTGATATTCCAAATCTGGCACTTGCCATTCCCGAGTTGATACTTGCTGTTGGCGCGATGGTTTTGCTGATGGTCGGTGCATTTGCCGGCAAGGCTGCGGTTCGCATTGTCACCGGCCTGTCTGTCGCCCTGTTGTTTTTCAGTGCTATCTGGCTGATCTGGCTGACCGGTGAAGGCGAAGCATTTTACGGCGCGTTTGTGCAGGATTCGTTTTCCAAATATATGAAAATTCTGGCATTGATCGGCTCTGGCCTTGCCATTGCCATGTCGGTGAGTTTCGCCCGGGTAGAAAAATTTGCCCGCTTTGAATATCCAATCCTGATTGTTTTAGCGACAACAGGCATGATGCTGATGATATCGGCCAGTGATTTGATTGCGCTTTATCTCGGCCTCGAACTGCAATCGTTGGCACTTTATGTGGTTGCGGCAATCAACCGGGATTCGACCCGCTCAACTGAAGCAGGTCTGAAATATTTTGTGCTTGGCGCGCTTTCATCCGGCATGTTGCTATATGGCGTTTCGCTGGTTTATGGATTTACCGGCCAGACAGGGTTTTCCGAAATTGCCCAGGCGCTCTCAACCAACGGCAGCTCACTTGGCATTGTTTTCGGGCTTGTGTTTATGCTTGCGGGCGTTGCGTTCAAAATTTCGGCGGTGCCATTTCATATGTGGACACCGGATGTTTACGAAGGTGCGCCAACACCGGTTACCGCCTTTTTTGCTGCGGCTCCAAAAGTTGCCGCCATGGCGTTGTTCATACGTGTGGTGATGACGGCGTTTGAGCCGATTACGCCGGATTGGCAGCAGATTGTGGTCTTCATTTCAATTGCTTCAATGGTGCTCGGTGCGTTTGCAGCGATTGGCCAAAACAACATCAAGCGCCTGATGGCCTATTCATCAATTGGTCATATGGGGTTTGCACTTGTCGGTCTTGCTGCCGGTAGTCAGGCAGGTGTTACCGGTGTGCTGATTTACATGGCAGTTTATGTGGCGATGACCCTCGGAGCATTCGCCTGCATCCTCGCCATGCGGCGCAAGGATGGCATGGTTGAAG
>JALTNS010000523.1 GCA_027000565.1 Rhizobiaceae bacterium
GGTTTTGGCTGCGGCGCAAATCGGGCAATGGTTTTCGATGAAAATATAACCCTGATCATCCTTTTGCACCTCGGCCATATATCCCTCTTCGGTGCGGATTTCAGCCAGCCGTTTCAGCCGTGATGAAAGCAGCACCGCGCCGTCCATGCGTTGCCGGTAGGTTTGTTGCTGTTCGCGGGTTCGTATGGTGATGATCTTTTCAATGCCTTCTTCGCCAAATGCCTCGCGCATCGAAGAAAGCAGACCGGCGGTCAAATCTGCATAACCTTGAGGGAAGAACTGCTCGGCTTCAGCCGTCAGGCTCCACAGTTTGGACGGCCGCCCAACGCCGCCAGGTCGGGTGGAAGCCTCAACCAGCCCCTCCTCCACCAGCAGGTAAAGGTGTTGCCGCGCTGCCATGGCCGTAATGCCAAGGCTTGCCGCCAGATCTGCCGCATTGCGTGCGCCGTTTCGCTTTAACAGATTGATGATCTTGCGGCGACTGCTTGAATCTTTATCTGCCAAGGCCTGCTCCCGTTGCTGATTTGTTTTCTAAAGAATTTGCTTGCTTAATTCAAGGATGCTGTTTAATTTATAAAGATATTTCTTTATAAAGGAAATGCCATGCCGGAACCAACCACAACTGCCAGCATGAATGGCTGGACCAACATTATTGCGCTTGAAGAACTGCAAGGGCGTGGAAAGACGGTTATTAAAAATTCCGGCAAACAAATCCTGCTGATCTGCTCGGCAGATAAGATTTACGCCTGCAACAACCGCTGTCCGCATGAGGGGTTTCCGCTGGCCGAAGGCACTTTGAGCAGCGCCACGGGTGATGATCACGGCAAAGAATGTATTTTGACCTGCAATTGGCATTCATGGCGCTTTGACCTTGAAAACAACGAAACCATCGTCGGTGGTGACGCGCTGCGTATGTATCCGTGTGAAGTTCGTGATGGCGATGTATGGCTCGATCTCGCCGATCCGCCGCAGGATGAGGTGCGCAACAAGGCCTTGGAAGGATTACGGCAGGCCTTTGATGATCACGATTATGAACGAATTGCCCGGGAAATGGCCCGGTTTCAGCGGGCCGGTGGCAATCCGCTTGATGCGCTTGCAGATGCATTTGAATGGGCCATGGATGGATTGGAATTTGGCACTACCCACGCACTCGCCGCCGCCCCCGACTGGCTGTCATTGCGGGCAAGACTTGAGGGCGATGTGGAACAAATGATTCCGGTGGTCGAAATCATCGGCCATTTGTCCTGGGATTGTTTGATGCAAAAGGGACCCTTTGCCTATGCCCAAATGGCTGCTGACAAATTTGATGCAGCCCTATTTGAGCAGGCAATCGAAGATGAAAATGAAAGCAAAGCCATCGCCCAGGCTTTGGCGGGTCTGGCGCAAGGTGGTGGTGAGGCATTGCGCCTGTCCTTGCAGCGTGCTGCCCTTGCCCATTATCAGGCATTTGGCCATTCGGTAATTTATCTCGATAAAACTTACGAATTATTGGGCCAATTGGGCGGAGCGGCGGAAAAGGCCCTGTTGCTGCCTTTGGTGCGCGCACTTTGTTCGACCGCGCGGGAGGATTTGATACCCGAATTCAAGGCCTATGGCCCGGCACTGGCGGCATGGGATGGTGCCGGGACGGCAATACCGGAAGTCGACAGTTTCCGCAATCAGGGGGTTGCCGCGGCATTGCAACTTGTTTCGGCATCATCGGCAAATACCGACCTGCTTTATGATGCGCTGATGCAGGCCGCCGCCGATGCGATGTTGCATTATGATGCGCGTTATCGTTCCTATGTTGACAAGCCGGTGCAGCAGAATGTCGACTGGCTCGATTTCACCCATGCGCTGACCCATCTCAATGCGGCACGTAAAATCTGTGCTGAACAGCCGCAACTATGGGCAAATGCATTGTTGCAAACCGGTTGCTTTCTGGGCCGCAATGCCAATTTTGTCGACTGGCAGCAAGATGTGAAAGCCTGGCAGGTAAAAGACGCCGATAATTTTCTCGATCAGGTGCTTTCATCGATGCTCGACCATGGAGAACCACTTTATATTTTTCCCGCCCACACGTTAAAACTTGCCACCGCGCTGAAAGAGGAACTTGCGCTAAATCCCGGTGCTACCTGGAAAGATACGGCCCTTGCCGCACTTAATCGTTTTGTCAATGAGCCGGTTAAACGCAAGCACATGCGCCGCGCGGTCACCCAGGCAAACAAATTTGTAGAACTGGAAGGGTAGAGAGTTTCGCTTAAAACCGCTTGCGGAAACCAACAGAAACAAAATTTGTGCCACATGAGCTGCAACCCAGCAGGCCATAGATACCCGAGCGGTGGTGCAGGCGGAAAACCAGCTCAAGGTCGCGGCGTTCGGGAAGCGAGAATGTTATTTCAGGTGCAAGGTAATGTAAAAGTCTGCGGGTCCCGTCTGCGCGGCCTTCAAAGGTTTCAAATGCGGTCGTTTTGAACGAATAATTCAGGCCGGTATTGATTGCAACAGTCGTGTAGACGAACTTGTTCCACGGAAAATATTTGTAACGCAAATAGGCAGCGCCCCAAACCTGCGGAGAGTTTTCACCGGAATACTGGTTTGAAAATTGCTGCCCAACGCCAACCTCGGCTTCAATATCGAAATAATTACCGACATAAAGTTTTTTGCTCAGCGCGGCGCCAAATATGAAAATGTTGGTTTGATTGGTTGGAGCAAACGGGTTGAGCGTGCGGCCAAATGCATTGCGGCTCAACCGGCCGCCAAACAACAGGACACCCCAATCGAGATTTTCAGCGGAATAATTCGAATTATTGCCGACAGCCTCCTGGCTATTGGCGGCCACAGGGGGAAATATAACAAGGCCTGATAGCGCAATCACTGCCATCAAAGCTGTTATCCCCTTAGACAAACGCAACAAACTGAACTCTCCCGCCATGCCTGATCAATCAATCGTCCCAACTACATTATGGCTGATAACATGATTCGGATTGACCCTCTATTCCAATTGTAAAATAGCAGGATTCCCTCAAGCCTGCCGCTTCCAGATTCAGGCTGATACAAACAGAAAAATCTGAATTTTGTCAATGACTTCTTGGACATATACCCAGCATTCGCCGGTCGGAATCCCAACTAAAGTCTAAACAGCAGGGTTCCTTTATATTGAACAATACCAAAAATAGTTGCGTAACCTTGATTTTGTTGGGCCAAAAAATATCAAAAAAACAGAAACAGAAAGAATTTCCTGTTTCTGTCAGATCATACGAGCGATAAATTGGCGCACCCAGATTGGCTGGAAGAATTTTACTTCTTTTTCCAGGTTTGGGTTTTGCAGAGCGGCCAGACCACGCAGCCTTTCATTTTCATGGTAGAGCCGCTGATTTTGATGGTGCCGGAATATTTTTTGTTATCGGCAGGGTCGGTGATGCTGCCCTTATAGGAACCGTTGGCACCATTCATTCGGCCAATAGACTTGCCTGAATATTTTCCGGTCTTCAATTTGATGCAAAATGATCCACCGCATTTTGCAATGCCGGCTGTTTCACCGCTTTGGGTTTTCCAGTCGCCTTCAATAATATCGGCATAGGCAGAAGTGGCGGCAAGGCTCATGCCAACCGCAATTGTTGATGCCAAAAACGCATTGCGGCTCCATTTGGTGATGTTCAGTTGCTTCATTGATTTCCCTCCAGAGTATCTTTTTATTTTGACGTAAACGTCACTTACCTCAATGTGCCTGTATTTGCCTGCAAGGTCAAATGGCGAAAATAAAGGGCAATTCTGCCACATGCGTGCGGTCGGTGCAATCGCTGTAGCCGGGTTGAAAAACCAACAGATTTCAGCACCGGCGATTTCCAAATGACTCCAATGGTTATTTTTAAGTTACTAATATCATTGTCAATTTTATCAACATTTCCTCAAAAAGCGCAGAAACTCAAGATTCTGAAGGTGAATCATCAGTAAAATTTACTTCCCGTTTGTACTTTGTTTCCCTCCGGTTAAGCATTGTTTTTAACGTCACTTTTAACGACCCTGTTCAATATCACCCCATAACAAATGCCTCACCATTCCGGGGACAAAGAATTGGTGAAGCGGAAAAATTGAGACGCAACGAACGATAGAAAATGGCCCATTGGGGCGATATGGGGAAGTTAAATGGCTTATGAAATCAGAGATGCAGATATTGCAGCAATGGGTGCCAACGGCAATCCGGATATGATGTTTGAACTGGGTGTTATGTATTCAACCGGCCGCGCCGGCGCGTTTGATCTGGTTACTGCCCACAAGTGGTTTAACCTTGCGGCCCTTAAGGGCAGTGACGAGGCAAAAATCCAGCGGCGCGAAATATCCACGCAAATGACCAAAGAAGAAATTGCGGCAGCACTGGTGGCTGCGCGCGAATGGATCACACTGCACTGATTGTTGCCAAACCGGAAGCTGTCACAAGAACAGTTTCGGTGCGAAAATCGCAGTGTGTTATGCAAGGTTTGGGGAGACCTTGCGCAAAGACCGCCCGTGTCGGGGAAGACGCGGGCGGTTTTGTTTTACCGCCTTAAAAGCGAAATGATTGTGCGGCGCAGCGGGTCGGGCAAGCGCAAAAACACCTGTTTGGCGCGGTTTCGCAATTTTATCCGCGCCCAAAATGCGGCCAGTTTGCCCCGGCGGGTGAGCGGCATGGCAAGATTGACCAGCGTGGTTTTCTGATTGGCAATCCGGTCCTTGTAGGCCTCCGGATGCCCCAGCAGATCGAAGGCAGTATAATCTTCGTTGAGCATCCATTCAACCAGACGAATGTCGCGCAAGGTGCCAAGTGACACCTTTTTGAGCGCCGGATCAAACGATGAAAAATATCCGTAAATTGACCGGTCATGAACAAGCACCAGATTGGCAGTAATCACCTTGCCATTCAGTTTAACTACAGATGAGCGGGCGCCAAGCCCGCCGGTTTCGCAATTTTTGGCCAGGTTTGACAAAAACCGCATCATACTGCCGTTAAACATGCCGCCGCCCCAGCGACCGCTCGATTTTAGCCAGCTCATCTTCCACTCAATCAGTTGCGGTAAGACCTCTTCGCGCCAGTATTGATCACACTCGACAACCTCGATGGTGAGTTCCCCCATCCGCTCAAGTTGCCTTGTGCTGTGCCTGACATCGCGGCGCACCAGTTTGTGCAGAGTGGAAAAATAATCCTGTTTCAGCGAATCGTTGAGGGTTAGCAGTGATGAATAAGCAAGATCAGATTTGCCCAGGTGGTTTTTGTGGCTGGCAATCCACGGCATATGTGCAGCAATATTGTCAAGCCGCAGCAGATCGCAAACACCCTCGTCCTGAAGCCAGTTGCTCATGTCCTCAAAAAGCTGCCCGGCATCCGTTTCCCCATCACAGATAATGTTGCCATAGGCACAATCGGCTCCGGACAAAAAACACAGCGTTTTTACCCCGAAAATCGAGCGCGCCTGCATCAAGGGCGCCAGGAATATCAACCGGGCATTTTGGTAAACTGCAACGATGCAGGGTTTTGCATCCGGGTTCATTTCAAGCCAGGTTATGCACCATTCCGGGGTTTGAAACGGTGTAACTCCGGCACCTGCCCGCCCAATCAGCGCCCGCCATTCATCGCTCAGCAGTTCCAGCGATTGCCGGGTCTGATAGAGCTTGAAACTGTAATTATACTCACTGTTGAACTGAAGCATAACGCGACATTTTCCAAAAATGGACCTTGCTACAATGTAGTGGTTGCGGAAAATTTAGGTAAATATTTTCCTGATATAGTTAAACAGTTGTCCGACATTCGGGGTGGTCAGAAGCTTGCCCAGCGGGGCTTCATTTTTTTCGACATTCGGCAATCCCCTGCCGTTGGCATAGTCCTTCAAAATCACCTCAAACGCGCGGTGAGCCGCATCGCTGACCGCAATCCAGTTTTCGCTATGGGTTGCCCGGGTGGCAATTTTGCCCCGCGCCAGAACCTGCCCGCCATCCAGAACCTCATTCAATAACTGTATAATGAATCCGGTTTCCTGTTCACGGTGATAAACCTCCCAAAATCCCGCAGGAACCCCGCGAAAAATCCGGTTATCACCATAATGCAGTGACAGAAATCCATCCCGCGCGACATTGAGAATGTCGCCCTTATAGATTCCCCGGCCATCGCCGCGCACCAGCAAATCGAGTTGCATGTCGGCAATTTTCTCAATATCTTCAGATGTATAGCGGTAGACAAGGTTCTTTCGCGATGGCAATGGAGTAATCTTTATCCGCTCTGCAAACCGCCCACCACCCGGGCTCTCATCTTCGCTCGGTCGGCCCTTGGCAAGCCTTGTTTCCAGGGCGGAATAAAGCGCAAACAGAGTTTTGTTGAAAAACCGCAACGGGCCATATTCGAGCAATTTGCGCTTGATTCCGAACCGATTGACACCCTCAAACCGGTTTTGAATGAGTGTGATATCAAGCCCGTCGATCTTGTCCAATCGCTGCAACAGATCGCAGGTTTGCCAGGATGATGACGCATCATCAAAAATGAAACCGATTTTCATGTGGCGATTATTGGCCATGCCCGTTTCCACTCAATAGGGGTTGAAACCAATCTATCAGCAGCGGGTTTTGTTTTGCTTAATGTGGTAAAATCGAGATCACAATTTGGTTATTGAATGAACCGGCGAATTTCGCTCACCACCCGGTCTGCGTGGCTGTGAATAATCCAGTGGTCCGCCCCTGCCACTTCCACCAGCGTGAGATTATCGCAGAAAAACTCGAGGTATTCACGGGCCTCCGGCAACAGCGCCGGATCGTCCATGCCCCAGATCAGCAGATGCGGCATGGTGATCGCATATTTCTGCCGCTGTTCTTCGCTGAAATTCATTTCACGCGGTTCGGCATCCAGCGGCGGCACCACCATCGGCGAAGCCCGGTACCAGTTGAGCATCGATTGCAGCGCGTCTTTTTGCGACCAG
The DNA here is from genome assembly GCA_027000565.1 of Rhizobiaceae bacterium. Lineage (GTDB taxonomy): Bacteria > Pseudomonadota > Alphaproteobacteria > Rhizobiales > Rhizobiaceae > SZUA-100. The sequence continues at coordinate 6,924 of JALTNS010000523.1, forward strand.
GCATCGAGATAACCTTTACGGGTTTTTTCATCGAGCCACGGGGTCGGTGAAAAACCTTCGAGCATTGAAAACAGCTTTTTACAGCCATTGGCCGACATGAATTCCGCCATGCCCTCTTCACGTAACCGGTTCATATACTGGCTGCCTCTGGTCTGAGCACCACCGGCAAAAAGCGCCTTTTGAAAGCACATAGGGTGCACCCCGTTGGCGATGATCAGTTTTTCAACCCGCTCCCCATGACGCATGGCAAAGGCATAGGCCACCGACGCGCCCCAGTCGTGGCCGCACAAGATAACCTTATTACCTGCGGCCACATGGTCAATCAGCGCCAGCAAATCGGCGACCATATGTTTGGTATCATAGGCGGCCACCCCTTGTGGTTTTGACGAAAGGTTAAACCCGCGCTGGTCCGGCGCGATCACCCGGTGAGTGTTGGTGAACTGTTCAAATACCGGTTGCCATGCGGCCCAGTATTCGGGAAACCCGTGCAAAAAAACCATCACCGGTCCGTTCGCCGGTCCCCCCGCCATATAATGCAGGCGTATGTCGCCCTGGTCGAAATAATGGCTGCTTGCGGCATTTGTTGTCATCAGGCTTTTTCTATCGCTCTTTCAAACAGATGCCAGGTGGCATGGCCGAGTATTGGAAAAACGATTAAAATCCCGAGGAAGTATGGCAGCATTGCAAGAATTGCCAAAACAGCAACGATAATCCCCCAGCCAATCATCACAACCGGGTTTTTGATCACCGACTGGAAACTTGTAATGATCGCTGAAATTACGTCGATATCGCGGTCAAGCAGCAGCGGAATTGCGATAACAGTTGTGCAGAACAACACCATTGCAAATACTGAACCAATAGCACTTCCAACCAGCAGGAATCCAAGACCCTCCGGCGTTGTCATAACGATGGTGATAAAACTCACAACAGTTGGAAAAGACTGAAAGCCCAAAAACAGCGCCAGCAGCAATCTGACAAGAACAATCCAGAACCAGAATATGCAAATAATGGTAAATGCCATCAGGCCGAACTGGCGTTCTTTTTGCGCAATAATGACGCCCAGAACTTCGCTCCAATTAAGCGGCGTTCCTGCCGCCCGCCTGCGGCTGACCTCATAAAGGCCAACGGCAACAAACGGGCCAATTAATGGAAATGCAATGCCAACTGGAATAATCATCCAGCCCATATCGAGTGTGGTTAAAAACGCCAGAATAAGCAGCCCGCCCACCGTGTAAATTCCACCAAAAAACAACCCGTATAGCGGTGCCGCCAGAAAATCAGCAATCCCTTCCTTCAGGGATTGTTTGACATCGTTGGCGGTGATTGTTCGAATTGCCGGCATTTCTACCGGCTGACAGGCATCCGCCTGATGAACCTCGTTCATGCTGATTTCCCTCCCAAGAATCATGCAACACGTAATACTGGTTCCCCAAACCAGTGCTACAATCTGCCACAGGGGCAAAGAGCATGCAAGCGGGGTAGCCGCCGGATGTGAGGTTCCCTTCTGCCCTTGTGGGAATTACCCCGCAAGCGGCAGGTGATAGTGTCCCTCACTCCCCATCCCAAAGGCCGTGGCGCCGGTGCCAGTCTTCAAGGCTTTCATCCGGGTATTGATCAAAATGCGCTTCAGCCGGGTTGATTTCGACCCATTCGGGTTTTGAATCAAGCATGATGTGGATTGATGCGGGTGGTTTGGGCAGCGGTGTGTCAATCGCGCTGGCAAAGGGGTGCAACAGCTTCGGCCAGCGCGATTGACACAC
>JALTNS010000524.1 GCA_027000565.1 Rhizobiaceae bacterium
CCTGACTATCGCGAATTTCTGCAAGAATGGTATCAGTCTTAAGGGTGATCCCGACAGAACCGGTAACACTGGCTGAGCCTCCACCGGATATACCGACGGCAGCGGTTACAATCTTGGCACTGCTAGTGGCCGAAACTATAACGTCTTCACCGGCTGTTACACGAGAATCGTCGATTAATGCTTCGGCATTACCGGACTGATCGGCAATTGCCAGTGCAGCGCCAACTGCCGCGGATGATCCAATAGCGAACGATAATACCAGCCCTGCAAGCGCCTGATCTCGCTCTGATGAAAGGATCACGCTGCGACCGGCGGTTACTCTGGAATCAACTATGCGCGACAATACATTCGATCTGGATGAATTAAACCCAACCGAGATGCCAACGCTTACCCCGGATGAACCACCGCCTGCGAGAGCGATGCTCAGCGACTTGCTGGTATCTTTTGCACCCAGAGATACATCAGTGGTTGCAACGACTTGTGCCTGTTCGATCAATGCCTCGCTCTGATTATCGACATCATTGACTGAAAGTGTTGCACCGCCTGCCACATTGTTGCCCTGAACAAACAGCCCGGCAATAGACCATGAACGGCCATCGCTTTCAGCACGAAGTGAAACATCGTTCGCCTCAACCACGCCATCGCCGACAATCCTGGCCAACACATACTGGTTTTGTCGAGAAATTGCAGCTCCGGCACCAATGGCGACGTCGCCGCCAACCTGGGCCCCGGCACTGACCCCAACCGAATTGGCTGCGGAAATTGAACTGACTTCCACGGTACCGGTTGCATCGTATCGGGCACCAACTGACATAATTATTGCAGATTCAAGCAGGCCGCCCAGTTTGGCCCAACCGATTGCAACACCGACAGAAACGCTGGTGCTGTCGTCTCCACCACTTTCTTCTTCGCTGCCATCTGCCGGGGCTGAACCTGAATTTTCCGCTGAGCCACTATAGTCATCAAGACCCTCGGACTCATCCTCTCCGGTACCGAGATATGCACCGACGGCGGCTCCGGCCAATTCTCCTGTGTCAATCGGACGGAGCCTGACCTGTATCCCATCCGGTCCGACACTTTCAACTTCGATAAATTTATCAAGAGTATCGATTGCATCGGATGCAATGCCCAATGACAATTGACCGGCAATCGCATAGGCACGCCGCTGATCACGGGCTGTAATCACTGTGTTACCGTCAACAATCGCATTGACGCCAACCAGTTCAATCACCGCTCTGGTCGTAACATCACGCGCGTCTTGAAATGCGGCCCTGTTTGCTTTGGTGCGGTTTGCCACTTCATCGGCAAGTTCATCGCGGGCAGAATCTGCAAGCGATCGCTGGGCACCACCACGCGCACTTTCACCAATTGCCGATGCCCCTGCTGGTCGTCGGCCCATATCAAGATAGGAGAGAGAACCAACAGCGCCAAAACCACTGGAGGATGATGCACCAAGGCCCAGATTAATGGCGCTTGTAGCGTTTAGTGTGGTTACAGCCACATCACCCACAACTTTGAAACGTACCGGGCGGGAAATCAGAGCATCCGTCCTCCCGCCAAGCAGGATTATACCCGCGCCAATACCGACACCTGAAGTGCCCCCGGTCTGGGTGGCTTGTATGGTCAGGAAACCATCCGTGCGTGCAGCATCAACACTGAGGTCAAATACATCAATATCGGTTCCGGTTATTTCAGCGACAACATTACGATCGTCCCTGACCCATGAAAGCTGCAGAGCAATAGCGATCGATTCATCTCCGCGGGCGCGGCCGATTATAACGCTGGTTGCTCGCACATCACTTTCAGCAGACACATCAAATGGCTCTCCCGATGAACGCAGCGTCGAATTCGATACTCTTGCCAAAGTGTCACGCTTATAAATGTCGAGCGCCACACCTCCTGACACAACAAAGTTATCGATGGTCAAGGAACTGTTGGATATCAACTCACGGAATGTCGCATCACGGGCGGCAACATTGAGTGATTGGGAATCAATTGTCGAAACTTCAATCAGTGCCTTGGTTCCACCATTGGACTGCAAGTAGGAAAATAAAGCATCGACAGCTGCTGCGGCTGCGCCATTGCGCACACCTTTGGTGACTATTTTGCTTTCGCTGGTGGCATTGACATCAACAGCCCCGGTGGCCCGG
>JALTNS010000525.1:0-477 GCA_027000565.1 Rhizobiaceae bacterium
CCACACAACCACTCCAAACCATTTTTTCAACCGTGCCTTGTTCATTGATACCGATACATGGCTTCCGATCAATCCACCGCAAGCTGCTGCAATCGCGAGGACTAATCCGGTTTGCCAATCCACCTGACCGTGTATTGCATGGCCGGCAACACCGGACATCGCTGTTACAGTCACCATGACCGTGGACGTAGCCACCGCAATATCCATCGGCACGCCACACAAGAGCACCATAATCGGGAGTTTGATGATCCCGCCAGTAATTCCAAGCATTCCGGAAAGTATCCCGATCAATGCAGTTGCAGTAAGCACCAATGGTAGATTGACGGTATATTGTTCCCCGTTGAATTGCCGATGCCACAACCACCATCGTTTTTGATCGGGGGTCGTCAGATGGGCTTGCGACTGTTTTTTTAACATCAAAGTTCCAGCAACCATCAACACCACAGCCAATGATGCTCGCAGAACTAATTCAGAAAC
>JALTNS010000525.1:487-2146 GCA_027000565.1 Rhizobiaceae bacterium
GGCAAGCTTCCAATCTACCTTATGGCTTTTTGAGAACTTATAAAGTGCTGTCAGTGAAGTTGCCGTAATCAACACCAGGCTGATTCCCGGCGCCTGCGTCATTCCATAACCGGCAAAAAGGAGTATGGGAACATACAAGATCCCACCCCCCATGCCGATCATTGAGAAAAGCACCGAAACGGCCAAAAATATCAGCGCAAGTGTCAGGACCTGTCCCATTTGTTTTTATGCCTTTTCGTTGCAGGGGACGCAAACACCATCTGTTAACTTATTGACGAAAACGCGCTCGCCGCACTTGGAGCAGAGCTCGGTTTCAAAACACCCCTTACCTTTGGGGAAGTCATCGTCAGACACATCGCTAACGACCAGAAACATTTCTTCTGGAATAGACATAACTTTTTCCACCAGTGGATTGGCTATTTCAGACGGAACATCTTGTGGGGGTACGCCCTGCTTACGCTGATTAACGAAAGGTGACTTAAGCATCTTGTCCAGAAAATCATCTTTGAGCCTCACGCGAACGGCTTTTTTCTTTTTGACATCAATTAGGGTGAAAGCCATTTTGTTGTAGTATTTTTTTTCAATGTTTGACTTGCCGTAGGTGCAACCGGTCGCAGACATCATTCCATCCAGAAAACATCCGGCCGCGTGCCCTTTCCCTGTTTCCGAGATGATGTACAACTCTTTGTCCTGTGCCCGTTTTACACCCAGCGCGTTCATGGCAGCCTCAGCAGCACGAAATCCTAAAGGCATTGCTGGGCATTTATGACCATGAAAAGCCATTGCCATTTCAAATTGTTCATTCGTCATGATTTTCTCCTTATTTGTTGTTTAAAAAGGGTCTTTTTATTGTTAGATTGGAACCTTGCCGATCAGTTTTACATTTCCAGCCACAGCCAGTGCGAAAGTCATCATTGCGTCAAACGCCATCATTTGATTGATGCCCATTATCTTTTTTATCTCGATTTTTTGGGCTGTATTTTCCATTCTGATTCCCATTGCAGAGATACAACACATGGCCATTTAGCCAAATGTGTGTTAAAATTTTTTATTCGATCAAAGCAGCCTGTTCTTTAACTTCAGATTTAATGACAGCCTCGACGCAACTCATAAACTTGAGTACACAAGGCACTTTTAGTCGGTAAAAAACCTGCTTACCACGTTTATCATATTCCACGATCCCTGCCTGCTTCAGGACAGTCAGATGCTTTGAAATGGTGGAAAAGTCCGCATCAACCATATTGGCAAACTCACAAACACAACGTTCACCGTCAGCAAGCTGCTCTGCCATCCACAGCCTAGTCGGGTGAGCCAGTGCCTTGAGCACTTTTGCCTTGGCTTCGCACATCAATTTATCTTTTTTAGTCATCATGACGGGTGTCTTTCATTTGAACATATGCCAATATAACCAAATGTTGTGCCGATGTCCATGGAAGTCTGTTTTTTTATGAAAATTGATATTCAAGTAGGAATCAAACCAGAATCTGCTCAGGATTTCGGGGAAATATATACCCAACGGGTATCCTTTTGACCGCGCTGCAAATGCTTTGGAGTCTTAAAACAAGGGGCCACGTACAAAAGCAACCGGGTAAGATCATTGACGACCGGTATAGTCCTCCCACAGTGATTACCAATACGAAGCAATTTCGAACCACAGAA